>NZ_CDWTMO010000008.1:0-49333 GCF_977946435.1 Frankia sp. CgKIO3
GTGGGAGGGTGGATGGCTCTCGCCGGCGAGGAGGCCGTCCTCGACGCGGCCAAGGCGTCCCTGCTGGCGGTCGGGGTCCGGCGGACCACCCTGACCGAGGTAGCGCGCCGCGCCGGAGTGAGCCGGATGACCCTCTATCGACGCTGGCCGGACCTGCGCTCGCTGGTCGGTGATGTGATGACCCGCGAGTGGACCCAGGTCGTGACGGCCGCGTCGGCCATGGCCCAGGCCGGGCCGGACGGCGGGCTGCTCGACGGCGGGCTGCTCGACGATCTCGTCGAGCACATCATCGCGACGGTGGAGGCGTTCCGCACCAACCCGCTCTATCTGCGGATTATCGAGACGGATCCCGAGCTGCTGATCCCATACCTGATCGAGCGACGTGGCGCCACCCAGCAGATGATCCTGGACCTGCTGGCGAGCCAGTTCCGCACCGCCGCGGCGAACGGCGCCGTGCGGCCCGCGGACCCGTCGGCGCTGGCCCTCATGGTCCTGCTCGTCGTGCAGTCCTTCGTCCTGTCCGCCGAGGCCCTCGGCTGCGGTGTCCCCGCGGCGACCCGGACCGCCGAACTGCGCCGGCTCCTGCGCGGCTACCTCGCGCCGGAACCGGTCAAGGAGAGCACTGGGGGATCACCATGACGGTTCTGACGCTCCGGCCGACCGCGGCGACCTCGTTGAACGCCGGGCGGCGGGAACGGGAGCTGGCCGCCGTCGCGGCCGGCGGCCCGGTGGACCTGCTGGTGATTGGCGGTGGGGTCACCGGGGCCGGGGTGGCCCTGGACGCCGCCTCCCGCGGCCTGTCCGTCGTCCTCGCCGAGGCGCACGACCTCGCCTTCGGCACGAGCCGATGGAGTTCCAAGCTCGTTCACGGCGGGCTGCGTTACCTGGCCACCGGAAACGTGGCGCTGGCGCGGAAGAGCGCCGTCGAACGCGACATCCTGATGCGGCACACCGCGCCCCATCTCGTGCGGGCGCTGCCCATGCTCACCCCGCTGACCCCGGGAGTACCGCGGTCGAACGCCGCGCTGGTCCAGGCCGGGGTGTGGCTCGGCGACCTGCTGCGCCGCGGCGCGGGCACGCCCCGCGCGGTCCTGCCCGGCCCACGCCGGCTGACCGCCGTGGAGACGCTCGGGGTGGCTCCCGCGCTCCGGGAAGCCGGGCTGCGCGGCGGGGTGCTGCACTGGGACGGCCAGCTCGTTGACGACGCCCGTCTCGTCGTCGCGCTGGCCCGGACCGCCGCCGGATTCGGCGCCCGGATCCTGACCCGGCTGCGGGTGACCGGCCTCGACGGCGGCAGCAGCGCGGCGCGTGCCCTCGGCACCGGATCCCACGGCAACCGTGCCGGCCCGGGCCGGCACGGTTGCCGTGGGATCGAGGCGACCGCGGTGGACACCCTCACCGGTACCCGGATCACCCTGCGTGCGCGGACGGTGGTCAACGCCACCGGCGTGTGGGCGCCGGACCTGGCTCCGGGGATCCGGCTGCGGCCGAGCCGCGGCACCCACCTCGTGCTGCGCTCCACCGTCCTGGCCGGGACCCGCGCGGCGCTGTCCCTGCCGATGCCGGGTGAACGGAACCGGTTCGCGCTGGTGCTGCCCCAGGACGACGGCCGCGTCTACGTCGGGTTGACCGACGTGCCGGTCGAGGAGGTCGTCGACGTCCCGGTGCCCGACGAGGACGAGATCGCGCAGCTGCTGGGCATCGTCTCGAACGTGCTGGCCACCCCCATCGACCCGGCGGACCGGCTGGGCGCCTTCGCGGGCCTGCGCCCCCTGCTCGACACCGCCGACGCCCGTACCAGCGCCGCCCGCACCGCCGATCTCTCCCGGCGGCACCTGGTGCGGACCGACCCGGGCGGCCTGGCCACGGTGGTCGGCGGCAAACTGACGACCTATCGACGGATGGCCGCCGACGCGGTGGACGCCGCCGTCGCGGTAGGCGACCTCGACGCCGGCCCCTGCCGTACCCGGCGGCTCGGCCTGGTCGGTGCGGCACCTCGATCGGTCCTCGCCACGGTGGCCGCGCCGCGCCGTCTGGTCGAGCGGTACGGGACGGAGGCACCGAGGGTGCTGGCCCTGGCCGACGGCGACCCCGACCTGCTGGCACCCGTCGCCGAGGGGACGCCGGTCACCGGCGCGGAGCTGCTGTTCGCGGTGCGGGACGAAGGCGCGCTCGACCCGGCAGACCTGCTGGATCGCCGGACGCGCATCGGGCTGGCTCCCGCCGACCGCCGGGCAGCCCTGGGCCCGGCCCGGCAGCTGTTCGACCATACGCTGACGCGCTAAGGACCAGAACCGCCGAGGAACCAGCACCGCTGCGAGTGCTGCGGGATCGGGGGCGGTCAGGGCAACGTGTCGACGGTCAGCACCGCGATGCGCTCCAGATGCGCAGGAGTGTCACCAAAAGCGGGAATCTGGCGTTTGGCCCGCTTGTAAAAGAAGTGCGCATCATGCTCCCAGGTGTAGCCGATCCCCCCGTGGTACTGGATCATCGCCGCGGTGGCGTCCCCGGCGGCCTGGTTGGCCTTGCTCTTCGCCACCGCGAGCGCCAGCTCCGCGTCGGGCAGGGCGGTATCGAGCGCGTACGCCGCGTACAGCACCGCGTGCTCGGCCATCGTGACGGCGACATGCAGATCGGCGAGATGATGCGCGAGCGCCTGGAACGAACCGACCGGCCGGCCGAACTGCACCCGATCGATGTCGTAGGCGACGGTCCGGGTCAGCGCGGCCCGCGCGACACCGACGAGGTCCGCGGCCGTGAGCAGGGCACCACGACGGACCAGGTCCGCAGCGACCGCGGCGTTGGAGGCCGGCAACCGGGTCGCGGGCGCGTCGGCCAGGGACAGCGAGGCCAGCCGGGTGGTGCCGTCGAAGCCGCGCTGGGCGGTGACCGTCACCCCCGGGCCATGCGGATCGAGCAGGTAGAGCCCGACTCCGGCGGGGTCGACGGCGGCGACCACCACGAACCCGGCGACCTCGAGATACTCGACGCCAGACGCGACACCGCCCAGCCTGCCGTCCGCGGTCGCGCGGACCGCGATGCCGGTACGGTCGTATCCCCCGCCCGGGCCCCGCAGCGCCACGGTGGCCACCAGGTCACCGGCGGCGAGGGGGGCGAGCACCGCCGCCGCCTGGTCCGCCGAGCCGGCGAGCCGCACCGCCTCGCCCGCGAGCACGGTCGGCAGCCAGGGCCCGGGGATCGCCCCCGCTCCGAACGCCCGCGCGATGATCTGTGCGTCGAGCAGCCCGAGCCCGAGACCGTCGAACCGCGCGGGCACGCACACCGCGAGCCAGCCCTGTTCGCCGATCGCCTTCCACAGCTCGGGGGGGTGTCCGTCACCGTCGGGATCGGTGAAGACCGCGCGGACGGCGGTCAGATCGAAGCGGTCGGCCAGGAAGTCCCGGACGGTGGCGGCGAGCGCGCGCTGCTCGTCGGTGAGGGCGAAGAACACGGGCTCGGACCTCCGGAGGCGGGGCGAGGCAAGATCAGCGGGATGAACAGGCGCGGGCGCGGGCACAGACGTAGACGCAGGCCCGAATCGCGACAATGATCATGATCTGCGTGGCAGGCCGAGGACCCGCTCCGCGACGATCGTGCGCTGTACCTGCGAGGATCCACCCCAGATGGTGACGGAGCGGGTCCAGAAGCTCTCCTGCCGCAGCGTCGTCAGATCGAGGTCCGCGGTGGGGTGGGTGAGCGCCACATCGGCGCCGAGCAGCGCATCAAAGGTCTCGAACAGGTCCTGGTACGTCTCCGACCACTGCAGTTTGGTGATCGACGACTCGGCCCCCAGGTCCCGGCCCTGCTCTACCTGGCTGAGGACGTGCATCGAGTGGTAGCGCAGGCATTCGAGCTCGACCATGCGTCGGCCCAACTCCTGGCGCAGCACCGGGTCGGTGTCGCGGCCGAGCGCCCGGGCGACCCGGACGATCTCGTCGTAGCTGCGCCGGAAGCCGGTGTACTGGCTGATCCCGGACGCGCCGCGCTCGAACGACAGCAGAAACATCGCCGTCGCCCAGCCGTTGCCGATCCCGCCCAGGCACTCCGACGCCGGCACCCGCACGTCGGTGAGGAAGACCTCGCCGAACTCGCTGGCGCCGCTCATCTGCCGGACCGGCCGGACCTCCACCCCGGGAGCGTGCATGTCGATGAGCAGCAGCGAGATGCCGTGATGGCGCCGGCTGCCGGGCTCGGTCCGGACCAGGGTGAAGAGCTTGTCTCCGCGGTTCGCGAACGTCGTCCAGACCTTCTGCCCGTTGACCACGTACTCGTCCCCGTCGAGCACCCCGGACGTACGCAGCGCCGCGAGGTCGGAGCCCGCGCCGGGTTCCGAGAAGCCCTGGCACCAGATCACCTCGTTGCGCAGCATCGGCCCGAGGATGTCGCGCTTCTGCTCGGGTGTCCCGACCGCCATCACCGTCGGCGCGAGGAAGGCCAGGCCCAGCGTGTTGACCGAGCGCGGCGCCCGGGCGAGCTGCATCTCCTGGTCGTAGACGGCCATCATCCCCGGGGTGCCGCCCCGGCCGCCATACTCCACCGGCCAGTCGATCCCGGCGAAGCCCGCGAGCGCCTTGCGCCGCTCCCAGTCCCGCCGCAGGTCGAAGCCCTCGGCCTCCCCCACGCCGGCCCAGAACCCGGGCTCCGTCCAGGGGGCGGGGATGTTCTCGGCGAGCCAGGCCCGCAACTCGGCACGGAACCGTTCCTCGGCCGGCGGGTGGGTCAGGTCCATGCGTTGACCTCCATCTGGTGTTGACCTCCATCTGGTCGCCCATCCGGTCGCCTCGCGCGGGATCCCGGGACGGTCGCATTCGCATCCCACCACGCCCCGGCCGGACGTTCACAGACGTTCATGGACGTTCAACGATCCCGCGCCCGGACACCGGACACCGACAGCCGGCACGATGGGTGGCGAGCCGCCGGAGCGTCCCGGGCGATCACGACGACGGGACGCGAGGACGTTCGCAGGAGAGGAAGCAACTGGCGATGACGCCGACCAGACACGGAACCCCGACCGCCCGGCTCGACCGGGTCGGCCGCGCCGAGGCACTGCGCCGGATGGGGGCGGATCCGGTGGATGTGGCCGTGATCGGCGGCGGGGTCACCGGCACGGGGGTGGCGCTGGACGCGGTGACCCGGGGCCTGTTCGTCGCCCTGGTCGAGGCGCGCGACCTCGCCGCCGGCACGTCCAGCCGGTCGAGCAAGCTCATCCACGGCGGGCTGCGGTACCTCGAGCAGCTCAACGCCCCGCTGGTCCGAGAGGCGCTGCGGGAGCGGTCCCTCATGCTGGACACGCTCGCGCCCCATCTGGTCCGGGCCATCCCGTTCCTGCTGCCATTGACCCGCCACGGTTGGGAACGTGCCTACATCGGCAGTGGCGTGCTGTTCTACGATACCCTCGGGCAGGGGCTGGCCCGCATCGGGCCGAGCGGCGACGCCACCATGCCCCATCACCGGCACCTGACCCGCAAGGCGGCACTGCGGGAGTTCCCGTCGCTGCGCCCGGACGCCCTCGTCGGCGCGATCCAGTACTGGGACGGCCAGGTCGACGACGCGCGGCACACCGTGTTCGTCGCGCGGACCGCCGCCCGTTACGGGGCGCTCATCGCGACCAGCGCGCGGGTCACCGGCTTCCTGCGGGAGGGCGACCGGGTCGCCGGCGTGCGGGTGCGTGACCTCGAGTCGGGCGCCGAGATCGAGCTGCGGGCCCGCCAGACGATCAACGCTGCCGGAGTGTGGACCGACGAGATCCAGGCGATGGTGGGGGGACGTGGCCAGCTGTCGGTCCGGGCCTCCAAGGGAGTGCACATCGTCGTGCCCCGCGACCGCATCCATGGCGCCACCGGCCTGATCCTGCGCACCGAGAAGAGCGTGCTGTTCGTCATCCCGTGGGGCAGCCACTGGATCATCGGCACCACCGACACCGACTGGAGCCTCGACCTCGCCCATCCAGCGGCCAGCAGCGCCGACATCGACTACCTGCTCGGCACGGTCAACCGGGTGCTGCGCACGCCGCTCACAGCGGCGGATATCACCGGGGTGTACGCCGGGCTGCGCCCGCTGCTCGCCGGGGAGTCCGAGGACACCTCGCGGCTGTCCCGCGAGCATGCCGTGGTCAGCCCCGTCTCCGGGCTGACGATGGTCGCCGGCGGGAAGTACACGACCTACCGGGTGATGGCCGCCGACGCCGTCGACGCGGCCGTGCACGGCATGAACCGGGCGGTGCCGCCGTCGTGCACCGAGAAGATCCCACTGCTCGGCGCGGACGGGTTCCCCGCGCTGTGGAACGCCCGGGAGACCCTCGCCCGCCGCGCGGGGCTGCACGTCGGCTGGATCGAGCACCTCCTGCACCGCTACGGCACCCTCACCGAGGAGCTCCTGGACCTCATCGAGACGCGGCCGGATCTCGCCCAGCCGCTGCGCGGGGCATCGACCTACCTGGCCGCGGAGGCGGTGTACGCGGCCTCCCACGAGGGGGCGCTGCACCTGGAGGACGTGCTCACCCGGCGGACCCGCGTCTCGATCGAGACCATCGACCGGGGGGTGGAGGCCGCCGAGCACGTGGCCGATCTCATCGCCCCCGTGCTCGGCTGGGACCAGGCGACCCGCGCCCGCGAGGTCGAGCACTACCTCGCCCGGGTGGAGGCCGAACGGGCCTCGCAGCGGCAGGCCGACGACGCGACCGCCGACGCGGCCCGGCTCGGCGCGCCCGACGTGCGCCGGCTGGGCCGGACCGACCACCGCGCCCCGGCGGCGACCGGCGGGCCGTCCTGAAGGCTCGGCCAACCCGATCCGCGGCCCCGCCCAGGCATTTCGGTGCTGCGGTCCGCGCAACGACGTCCGCGCAACGACGTCATCCGTAGACCTCCAACAGGCGCAGCCAGACCTCGCTGACTGTCGGGAACGACGGGACCGCGTGCCACAGCCGCTCCAACGGCACCTCTCCGACGATCGCGATCGTGGCCGCGTGCACCATCTCCTGGGTGTCCGGACCGGTGAAGGTCGCTCCCACGAGCACCCGGCGGGTCTCGTCCACGACGATCTTCGACGTGCCCGTGATCTCCTCCCCCCGCACCGACGCGCCGGCCACCGAGCCGGTCGGCACGCTCACGGCCCGCACGGCGATCCCGGCCTCCCGCGCGGCCCGCTCGGTCAGTCCGACCGCGCTGACCTGTGGATCGGTGAAGGTCACCCGCGGGACGGCCGCCGGGTCGGCCAGGTCGCGCACGGGAGCGCCGGCGAGGTCCCGGCGGCCGGTGATGACGTCGGCCGCCAGCCGGGCCTGGTACTTGCCCATGTGGGTGAGCAGCGTGCGGCCGCAGACGTCGCCGACCGCGTAGAGCCAGTCCCCCGCCACGCCGACCGCGCGGAGCCGGTCGTCGACCTCGATGAACCGCCCGGGTTGCAGGCCCACGGTCTCCAGGCCCAGGTCGCCGGTCGCCGGGGTGCGCCCGACGGCGACCAGGATCTCGTCGGCGACCACGGCATCGCGGCGCGGCCGCCGCTCACCCGGCTCGGCCGGCTCAGCCGGATCCGCCGGCTCAGCCGGATCCGCCGACTCACTCGGCTCAGCCGGATCCGCCGACTCCACCGTGACGGTCACCGGCCCGGCCGAGCCGTCCGGTCCCGTCCGGGCCCGGCGGACCTCGACCGCCCGGCTTCCGAGCCGCACCGTGATGCCGGCCGCCTCGAAGGCGGCCCGCAGCTGCTCGCTGACGAACTCCTCCTCCCGGACGAGCAGCCGGGGCGATCCCTCGATCAAGGTCACCTCCGCGCTACCGAGCCGGCGGAAGGCCTGGGCGAGTTCCACCCCCACGGCGCCGCCGCCGAGCACCACGAGGCGGTGCGGGACCTTCCGCGCGCCGGTCGCGGTCCGGTTGTCCCACGGTTCGGCGTCGGCGAGACCGGGGATCGGTGGAACAGCGGCCCGCGTCCCGGTGGCCACAACCACGGCTCGGGATGCGGTCAGCACCCGGCGGGTGCCGTCCAGCAGCGTCACCGCGACCCGGCCGGCGGGCCCCACCAGGCGCCCGGTCCCGCGCACCAGCTCGACGCCCTTGTCGACCAGCCAGGGCACCTGGGAGGAATCGGAGTAGTCGCCCACCATCCGGTCTCGCCGGGCGAACGCCGCGGCGGCGTCGACGGGTCCGGTGACCGCCGACGCCGCGCCGGGAACGCGGCGGGCCGCCGCCAGCACCTCCCCCGGCCGCAGGAGAGTCTTGCTCGGGATACAGCCCCAGTAGCTGCACTCCCCGCCGACGAGCTCGCGTTCGACGACGATGACGGACAGACCCGCGTCGGCACAGCGGCCGGCGACGTTCTCGCCCGCGGGCCCGGCGCCGAGCACAATCACGTCCGCGTCGGCATCCATGGCCGCCTCCCCTGCCCTGCCCGGCTCGCTCACAAGCCCTCCGTCGTTGCTCGTTAGAATCTGCCGCTCGCTCCACGCCAACCGAAGATCATCGAGAACTTTCGGGGTCCCGCCCGGCTCGCCAACTGATCCAACTGATCCAGACGGCACGGACGGCACGTGACCGGGCCGGCGCCGGCTCGGAGACGAGAAGCACGTGCACCACGGACGGGGAAGCACGGATGCAGCACGGAGAATGGCGTCAGGAGCGCCAGGCCGGGCCCGTCCCGGCGACACGCCGGAGCGGGCCATCGAGACGAACCAGCGGAGAGATGAAGATGCAGCTCGGGATGATCGGACTCGGCCGGATGGGTGCCAACCTGGTGCGCCGGCTGATCCGCGGTGGTCACGAATGCGTGGTCTACGACGTCAACCCCGAGGCCGTCAAGGCCCTGGCGGCGGAGGGCGCCACGGAGACGCGGAGCCTCGCCGAGTTCGCCGCAGCCCTGCGTCCGCCCCGGGCTGCCTGGATCATGGTGCCCGCCGGGCTGACCGGTGAGACCGTCTCGGCCCTGGCCGAGCACTTCGCGCCGGACGACGTGATCATCGACGGCGGCAACTCCTACTACCGGGATGACATCCTGCGTGCCGCGTCGCTCGTCGAGCGGGGCATCCACTACGTCGACGTCGGCACCTCCGGGGGCGTGTTCGGGCTGGAACGCGGCTTCTGTCTGATGATCGGCGGCGAACCGGGGGTCGTGGCCCGCCTAGAGCCGCTGTTCGAGACGATCGCACCCGGCGTCGGCACCATCCCGCGGACCCCGGGCCGGACCGGCGAGATCACCCAGGCCGAGAAGGGATACCTGTACTGCGGCCCGAACGGCGCCGGTCACTTCGTCAAGATGGTGCACAACGGCATCGAGTACGGCTCGATGGCCGCCTTCGCCGAGGGGTTCGCGGTACTCGACAAGGCGAACATCGGCACGACGTCCGCCGAGCACAACGCCGAGACCGCCCCGCTGGGCAACCCGGAGTACTACCAGTACGACCTCGACACCACCGCGATCGCCGAGGTGTGGCGGCGGGGCAGCGTGGTTAGTTCCTGGCTGCTCGACCTCACCGCCGCCGCGCTGCAGGAGGATCCCGGACTCACCGAGTTCAGCGGCCGGGTGTCCGACTCCGGGGAAGGACGTTGGACGGTACTGGCCGCCGTGGAGGAGGGCGTTCCCGCCCATGTGCTGACAGCGTCCCTCTACGAGCGGTTCAGCTCGCGCGGGGAGGGCCTGTTCGCCGACAAGCTGTTGTCGGCGATGCGCAAGCAGTTCGGTGGGCACGCGGAGAAGCCAGCCGGCTGAGCCTCGCCGGCTTCCTTGCCTGTCCAGAGGCTTTTGTGTCTGATTTATCCCTCTGGATAGGCAAGGAAAGGGCTCAGGGGCGGGCGTTGTCGGCGCCGAGGTCCGCCGCGTCTCCCATAACGATCATGGGATGGGCCATCGGGGTCAGCCAACGGAGAACGACCACGAGGGCGTCCTGTTCCACCGCGATGCAGCCCCGCGTCGGCGATCTGTGGTCGACATGCAGCCAGATGTCCCCGCCGATCTGCGGGCCCAGCGGACGGGTCGGGTCCGACGGCGGATGCCCGGGCAGTCGGTTGTAGTCGATGGCGACCACGTAGTTGAACGCGTCGGGCATCAGCTCGCCCCGCGGACCCGTCGCCCGGTAGAACGACGGGCGATACTCGTAGGCCAGACCGGTGCCCGGATCGGCCAGCTTGCCACCGGCGGCGGTGAGACTGAACACGCCGATCGGGCTGCGCAGATCGCCCTCCCGATGGTCATACGTCCAGCCGTCGGCGCCGTTGCGGCCGATCAGCGGGGCGCCGTAGGTCTCCCAGGCGGAGCCGGGATCGGCTCGTTCCCACAGCGTCACGTTGTTGGTGTTCGCGTTCCGGTCGATGCCGCTCACCACGATCACCTGCCGGGCGGCCTGCGGGATCTTCGTCATCATCACCGGTCCGACCCCGGGGATCGCCGTGAGGTCGGAGGCGGGCCCCGCCCTACCGTCCGCGCCGGTGCCGGCCGCCCGGCTGGTCCTCACCGGCCCACCCACTCCCGCCGGGCGTGCTTCGGAGGTGGGATCGAGCCCGGATGTGCGTCCGAGCCGGGGCGCGCCCCTGGGCCCGGACGGTACGGACACCGACAGGTCATGCGAGGAGCCCGGGTCCGAGCCGGGACTGCTGAGATGAAGTGCACTGGCCGCCCCCACGGCCAACGTCACACCCACCGCGGCGGCACCGACCGCGACCGATCGACCCCGCGGGGGGCTCGTACGCGTCTCGGTCCGGCGGCGATTCCTGCGATGATCGGCCATGCCTCCGACTTCCGGGACGACGCCACGGGCGGGGCGGCGACGCACTGTTGACCTCTGCCACCCCCGGCGGCCGCCACGCCCGCGCCATCCGGCTGCGGCCATAATGCACCGGCGATGACAATACGTATCATTCGCGCCGACCTGGCGAGGTAGCCCAGCCCGGCGAGGTACCCCGACTCGGGGAGGTATCCCGGAGCAGCCGCCGGTGCGTCGGCCCACGACACCCGCAGACCGCGATCACGACGACGGGAGTCCATGCGCCCGGGACCGTGACGATCGGAGACAACCGTCCATGCCTCCATGTTCGACCCTCACTCCTCCCCGATCTCAGAATTCAAGTACTTCGAGCAATGATGGACACGATCCGGATCCAATGCCCAGCGGAGGATGATAGATTGCCACATCGGCATCGATGATCAGAAGTATGTTCACGGAGAGACGAGACGAAGACCACGAGGAGCCCGGCATGGTGGTACGGACGGCCGGCGGCCGTTCCCGGCGCAGCCGGCACGAATAGGCCCCTCCGATCGTGCTCGCCGGTTTCCGGTTCCACCGCATCCTCACCGCCCCTCGGCGACCCGACACACCCGACCGGCCCGATCCCGTACCGGCCGCGCTCTTCGCCGCCCTCGTCGGCGCGCACGCGCAGTTGACCTCGCTCGGGCCCGGCCACGAACCCACCGTCTCCGGTGCGTCCACTCGCGGCGGCCCGTACCCGGTGCCGGGAGCAGCCCGGCCGGGAATCGCCGTCGCCTGGCTACGGGGCCCGGGTGAGGCGCACATCCGGTTCCTCGCCGGCGGCCGCCCCTTCTTCCCGGCGGGCCCGACCACGACAGACCCGACCGCGGCGGCCATGTCGACACCGGCCACGTCGCTCGCAACAGCCACGTCGACACCAGCCGCAACCGCGGTTCCGCTGCTGTACCCGCCGGGATCGACAGCGGTGGCGCTGCCACCGGACGCCGTACCCGCCCAGCTCGCAGGCTTCCCCTACTGGCTGCGGTGCGAAGGCCTCCCGGATGCCCTGTGGGCCGCCGATCCCGGCACCGACGTCCGGCCCGCCGGACACCCGCCGCGGATCGTTCGACGACTACGCCGCGCATCTCGTCGGCCCGTTCGCCTGGCTTGTGCTCGCGTGGCCGGTGCCCCCCGAACATCTCGCCGAGGAACAGGCGGATCTCTCGCGATCGATTCCCGTGCTGCGCCGGCGGGAGAACGACCAGGGCGCCCGGCTCGACCTGGAGCGCGCGGAGGCCCGCTACCGGGAACTGGGCCGGGGCGCGTCGAGCGGCATGTGGGACGTGGAGATCCTGGTCGGTGGGGTGACCCCGGCCGGCGCGGTCCCGCTGGCCGCCCTGCTGTGCAGCTCCAGCGATCTCGACCGGCTGCCCTACACGTTGAGTCCGACCGGCCCGGTCACCTCGTTCGCGGGGGCCCTCGGCGGGGTCGGAGCCGGAGCCGGGGTCGGAGCCGGAACCGGAACCGGCGGGCTGGCCGGCTCGCCGCGGCCCTCGCCGCGAGCGAGCGCGGAGCTGCTGGCGGCGCTGGCCCGGCCGCCCGGCCGTGAGCTGCCGGGTATCACCCTGATCACACCGCACGCCTTCGACGTGACGCCCGAGGGTCCGAACCGGTCCGGTCCCGCGGACCCCCGGGGAACGCCCGGCGCCGTTCGGCTCGGCGACGTGCTCGACGCCGGCTGGATGCCGGCCGGCACGTTCTCGGTTCCCCGCGCGACGCTCAACCGGCACGCCTTCGTCTGCGGCGCCACCGGATCCGGGAAGTCACAGACCGTGCGGTCGCTGCTGGAGTCGTTGACCCGTGCTCCGGCGCCCGTTCCGTGGCTGGTCCTGGAGCCGGCCAAGGCCGAGTACGCCCGGATGGCCGGGCGGCTCGCCGGCCTCGCCGAGGTGCTCGTCATCAGGCCGGGCCGGCTCGACGCTCCACCGGCGTCGCTGAACCCGCTGGAACCCGAGCCCGGCTTTCCCTTGCAGAGCCACATCGATCTCGTCCGGGCCCTGTTCCTGGCGGCGTTCGAGGCGCACGAGCCGTTCCCCCAGGTGCTCGCCCGCGCGCTGACGGTCTCTTACCAAGACCTGGGATGGAACCTGGTGCTGGACCGGCCGGAGCCCGCGCACCGGCCCAGATTCCGGGTGGCCGGGCCGAAGGAGGACCCGAAGGTCGACGTGCGCAGGCGATATCCGACCCTCGGGGACCTGCAGCGGACCGCGACGAGGGTGGTCGAGAATATCGGCCACGGCGCGGAGGTCACGGCGGACGTCCGGGGCTTTGTCGACGTGCGCATCGGCAGCCTGCGGGAGGGTTCTCCCGGTCGGTTCTTCGAGGGCGGGCATCCGATCAACATCGGCGCCCTGCTGGCGCGCAACGTCGTCTTCGAGCTGGAGGACATCACCAGCGACCAGGACAAGGCGTTCCTGCTCGGCGCCGTCCTGATCCGCGTCGTGGAGCATCTGCGGGTCCGGTACGGCAGCGCGGGCGGACTGCGCCACGTCCTGGTCCTCGAGGAGGCCCACCGGCTGCTCAAGAACGTCACCGACGGCCCGGCCGCGGCCGCCGTCGACCTGTTCGCCTCGCTGCTCGCGGAGATCCGCGCCTACGGCGAGGGGCTCATTGTCGTGGAACAGATCCCAGCGAAAATCCTTCCCGACGTTATCAAGAACACCGCGCTGAAGGTGATGCACCGGCTCCCGGCCGCCGACGACCGGGAAGCCGTCGGCGCGACAATGAACCTGCGCGACGACCAGTCCGAGCTGGTCGTGGCGCTGCCGGCGGGGGTGGCGGCGGTGAGCGCGGACGGCATGGACCGTCCCGTGCTGGCCCGGATGGTCGCCGGAGACGACCGGGAAAGCGCGCGCCTCGCGCGCTACGACCAGGGGCCCCTGGCCAGATGGCGCAGCCTCGGCTGCGGCGCGGCCTGCGTCGCCGGTCCCGCCTGCACCCTGGAGGAGACGGAGACGTCCGCCCTCGCGGCCCGCGATCCCCTGCTGGTGGTGTGGGTCGAGGCGGTGGCCGCGCACCAGGTCATGGGCTTCACCCATCTGCTCGAGATCGCGCTGTTCGCTCCGGCGGAACCCCTGCGGACCACCCTCGCTGCGTTGCCGGGTCGCATCCTCGACTGCGCGCTCGCCCATGCCGCCGACCGGGCGACGGACGCCCGCGCCGCCGCGCTGCGCCCCTTCGTCGACCCCGACGACTTCACCACCGCCCTGCTCGCGACGCTGCGCCGGCTCCTCGGCCTGCCGCCGTCCCCGGCGGACGTGGCAGACGTGGCAGACGCGGCGAACACCGTCGACTCCCGGCACCTGACCGCGGGCGTGTACCGCTGGCAGGACGTCCGGCAGGCACTGATCGACGCGGTGCGCCGGCGGGGGGCCGACGCGGGCCCGCATCCGCTCACCGCGGCCTGGCGCGAGCGCAGTCTGACCCTGCCGGGCAAGACCGTGGGCGAACAGCTCACCCGGATGAAGAACAGTGCCCTCTACGCTCCGGGCCGGGAGAGGGTCAACATCGGTGATCCGGCGGTCAGCGGCCTCACCGCGGCGGTCCGGGAACTCACCGGCGCGGCGGATGCCGCCTCGCTGTCGGACGCACTCCACCAGGCATGCACCGGCGACGGACTGGCCGAGCTGGCCACTCAGATCTCCGACCTCGTCGGCCCCGCGCCGAGCGGACCGGGGAGCGCCCCACCGGAGTCCACCGCGGCAGCCATCGCCCCCGGCCCGCCCATCGGGACGGCACCCGCGTTCGGGACAGCGCAGGCGTTCGGGACAGCGCAGGACTGAGCGCCCGGGCCCGTCGACCGTCGGGGCGCTACGGCAGGGCCTGCATGCACGGCGGAATGCGACATAGTGGACACCATACGCCATAATGGCCACGTAACGCCCCGATATCGACACCGGGCGTGCCGAGATCGTTTCCAGGTGCACAATGATCGGGAGCGGGGAGTCGCGGCATGGTGGGCGGCGACACGGTGGGCGGCAACACAGGAGCAGGCGAGTGGGACGGCGGAGGGTCGGCGATGGGGGTGGGCACGCTGACCACGGCTGAGGCCCGACTGATCCAGGGGCTCTTCGTTCCACGGGAGCGTTGGGGCTGGAAGTTCGTCGACACCGGTCCATCGACCCCGAGCCCGCTCGCCGACCGTCAACCGGCCTGGCAGGAGCCCGAACCGCCCGATCTGACCGCGCTCACGGCCCGGCGAAACCATGCCGTCCGCGCCCTGCTGACCCGGCTCGTCCTGCCGATGGCCTTCGTGGTGTTCGGCACGCTGCTCGCGGGCGAGGGGGGGTTCTTCTTCGTCCCGGCGGGACTCGCGCTCGCCGTGGTCGCGTGCCTGCCTCCGTTGGTCCTGCACTGCCGGCTGGGCCGGACGCCATCCCGGACCGCGTCGGCCCGGGCCGACGGGTACACCCGCTACCTACAGGCGTTGACGTCCTGGCAGACCGAGGTCGACGCGCACGACCGGGCCGAGTTGCAACGCCGGGAGGCCACCGCCGTCTTCTATCCCGTCTCGGCCCCCGCGGCGACCCCCAGGATCGACGTGTTCGGCGGAACCGGCGACGGATGGGCGAGCCTGCTGGCCACCGCGGGCTGCTCGGTGCTCACCGGCGGCACCGGCATCCTGCTCGTCGATCTCAGCGAGCGGACGGTGGGCGGGGGGTTGGCGCGCCTCGCCGGCCAGGCGCGCTGGCCGGTGGAGTCCTGGGACCTGCCCCGCCAGCTCGACGAGGTGGCACTCCTCGACGGCTTCGGGCCGCGGGAGGCCGGCGAGCTCGTCGCCGACGCGTTCGGCCTGTCCCAGGAGAGCGGCGATGATCCGCACCGACGCGCCCTGCACGCGGATCTGGTCACCACCGTCGCCGTCGTTCTGTACGAACGGCTCAGCATTCGCCGTCTCGCCGAGGGCCTGCGCGTCCTCGAAGGTCTCGACGACGGCAGCGCGGCCATATCGCTGTCGACGGCCGAGGCCGGGGAGCTCACCGCGCACATGGACGCGTTCGGCCGCGGCGACCGGATCGCCGATGAGCTGCGCTACCTGCGTTCCTCGCTGGAGGCGCTCAGCCCGCCACCACCAGCCACGGCCGCAACGGCACCGGCCGCGACGGTCGAGGCCCACATGTTGACGGCCGCAGCCGGTAGGTCGACGACCAGGGTGCCGACGACCAGGGCAGACAGTGTGCCCCGTCCGCTGGCGGCCTGGTGGCCGGTACCCGGGCTGCGGGTTCTCGCCACGTCGAGCCGGGACTCGTCCGCCCACCGCAAGGAACTCGCGGACCGGCTCCTCGTCCAGACCGTGCTCCACCAGCTCCGTCGCCGCCAGCGGGGCGGGCCGACCAGCCGGGACATGCTGGTTGTCGCCGGGGCGGACCATCTCGGCCGAGCGGTCCTGACCGGGCTGACCCGCCACGCCGAGCTCGCCGGGGTGCGGCTCGTGCTGCTCTTCGAACGGCTCGCCGACGACGCCGAACGGGTGCTGGGCAGCCAGGGGGGCTCGACTATCATCATGCGATTGGGAAACGGTAAGGACGCCGCGACCGCGGCGGAGTTCATCGGGCGTGGTTACCGCTTCGTCATGTCTCAGGTGACGGCCCAGGTGGGGCGCAGTTTCACGGCCGGCGACAGCGACAGCGTCGGTGACCAGGACGGCACCTCGGAGACGGCCGGCACCAGCGGCGGAACCGGCCGGACCTACGACGGCACCCGGCTGCTGCCCTGGTTGCAGAACACGTCGAAGA
Organism: Frankia sp. CgKIO3; assembly: GCF_977946435.1. Taxonomy (NCBI): domain Bacteria; kingdom Bacillati; phylum Actinomycetota; class Actinomycetes; order Frankiales; family Frankiaceae; genus Frankia; species Frankia sp. CgKIO3. The sequence continues at coordinate 16,471 of NZ_CDWTMO010000008.1, forward strand.
ACGCCGGATGGCAAGAGTCGGTGACGACGTCGCGATCGCAGACCTGGCAGCGCACGACAAACTCGTCGGTGAGCGACTCGACGACCGACGGCACGACCTCCCAGCGGGTCTACGAGTTCACCGTGGAGCCGACCACCGTCCAGACCCTGCCGGCGACCGCATTCCTGCTGGTCAACCCGGTCGATGGGGCGGGACGGGTGGCGCCGGGGGACTGCAATCCGGGCACCGTCCTGCTGCCCGGGGTCTCCTCGGCCGACCGCTGGTCCGTACCCGACGCGGCCGCCGCGCCCCTGGCAGGTCACCACGCCGGAACCGCCGGAGCCGGGATGATCCAGTCCGGCGCGGGCCAGGCTGGTACTGATCATGCCGGTCTGGCGCGGACCGGCGCGGAGGAACGGCGTCGGATCGAGCCCGCCCCGCCCGTCGGGTTTCCGGGCATCGGCCAGCAACCGCCGGCCGACGAGGAGGTCTACCGGCTCGTCCCGCCCAAGACACGTCCCAGCGGCTCCGGCGGCTCCGGGGGTCAGAGCACTCACCCGGGGACGCGGGGATGGGTTCCCGGCGTCGGGGACCACCACCCGGGGCATGGCTGACCCGGGCCGGAACGCGGCCGTCAGGAAGGAGACAGCCGAAAATTATCCACAGCCCGAAAAAGGTTCTGGCCCAACGGACAGACAACCTCCATCGTCTTCTCATGGCCCATAACCCTGGCCGACTCTCCTGGCAGGAGATCGCCACCATGCAGGCCGGCGTGATCACGATGCGCGATGCGATCAACGCCGGCATCACCCGCGACGAGATCCGCCGACGGTTGAACGACGGCCGCTGGCAGCAACCCTTCCGCGGCGTGCTGATCACGGCCGCCGCACCCGTGACGAGGATGCAGGAGCTGTGGGGGCCCTGCAGGCCGTCGGCCCGGACGCGGTGCTCGCGGGCGCCTGCGCGGCGGGGCTCGCGGGTCTGGACGGTTACGACACCGGCCCGGTGACGGTTCTCCTGCCCACCGACCGCCGGATCGCCGCGCCGCCGGGCGTGCTTCTGCGGCACAGCGCTCGGCTCGACATCACCGAGATCGATCCCCTCCGCCTGCCCCGGCGGACGGCCCCCGCCCGGTCCGTCATCGACATGGCCGAGTGGGCGTCTACCCGCGCGGACGCGCAGGGCCTGCTCGTCGACGCCGTCCGCCGGCGTTTCGTCACCGTCGCGAGCCTGCGGACCGCGCTGGCCCGGCGTGGTCCGATCAGCCGCCGGACGCTGATCACCGAGACGTTGGACGACCTGGGCCGGGACGCGCCGCACCTCACCGAGATCATGTACCGCCGCATCGAGGCGCAGTGGGGATTGCCGGCGGGGACCCCGAGTGTCGACGGGCCCGCGGACGAGCCGATGGCGCGCCTCGACGTCTGGTACGAGCCGTGGCGCGTGCGGGTGGAGATCCAGGCGACGGTCCCCCGGCCGACGGTCGTCGCCGAGCCGACGGGCCAGCTTCTCATCCGTCTGCCGGCACGCCTGGCGCGGGACGCCCCGGCCGAGGTGGCTTCCCTCGTAGGCGGGGCACTGCGTGACCGCGGCTGGTCGGCGTCGGTGCCGCGCGCTCCGCGGGCGCTGGCCTCCTGAGCTCCGCGGGACATTCGTTCGGCACGTCCCGTATCCCTGTGCCGCGCCGCACATTCCGGTCAACCGGTCCACGCATGTTGCTGATGTTCTGGGACGCCGCCTGGCGCCTCGAGACCTGGCCGGTCCGACCCATCGATCCGGCACCCTAGCCCCGACGGAGGACAAGCTTGCTGTACTCGTGGCTATGTCGTTCTCGGAACAGATGCCGCTGGCGGAGGTGAAGAACCGGCTCTCGGAGATCGTGGACAGCGTCGAACGTGAGCACGGGCGTGTCGTGATCACCAGGCACGGCAGGCCCAGCGCGATCGTCATCAGCGTCGACGACCTGGAGTCGCTGGAGGAAACCCTCGACGCATGGGCAACACCGCGCTCATCGCCGAGATCGGTCGAGGTCAGAGCTCCTTGCGGGCGATCATCAGGTAGGTGCCGGCGTACCGGGCGTCGTGCGCGTACCGGCAGGCAAGGCGGTCGAGGAGCCGGGCCAGTCCCAGTAGGGGGCTGGCCACAAGCATCACCAGGACGCGGCTGGCCGCGCCGGCCGGGCCGGCCTGCTGGGGCAGCCACGGCATGGGGCGTGGCGCGATCATGGCCACGGCGAGCAGCAGGGCGCCGGTCAGGCCACCGGGACGGCGCGCCGCGGCGAAGCGCACCGTGACCGGCCGCAGCCCCCGGTCCTCCAGCGCGGCAATCAGGTTCTCCACGGGGATGAAGTGGGCGCGCCCGGGAACCGCCCAGCCGGGCCAGAACCGACCGAGCCAGCGGGCCTGCCGGCAGTCGGCGTTGGCCAGCTCGCAGACGACGTGCCCGCCAGGCGGCAACGCCTTCGCGACGGCGTCGAGCTCCGCCGACGGGTCGTCGCGGCGTTCCAGGTAGTCGAACATGCTGATGACGTCGTACCGGCCGGCGAGGCTGTCGACGACGTCGGGGAAACGGCCGTAGTGGGCGTGGTCGACCCAGCCGCACGCCAAGCCCTTCGCCAGGCCGGGAAAGGTGTCGAGCCCGTCGAACACCGTCCTCGGCCATACCTCGCGGGCCGCGTTGGCGAAGTGACCGTACCGGTCCCCCACGGCCAGCCAGGTCCGTGGCACCACGAACGGCCGGACGACAGCAGCCTGCTCGGCGACATCGGTGCGCAGGCCGTCGTAGCGGTCCCGGTCGTAGAACTCGCGCCCGGCCGGGCTCAGCGACGGATTGAGGAAGACGTGTCCGCAGCGCTCGCAGCCGTCCAGCCGGAAGGAACCGGGCTTGCGCAGGAGCAGGTCCGGCGACTCCACCCGGGTGGCAAGCTCGACCGATCCGCACCAGGGGCAGTCGGCCCGGTCGTGGCGCAGGAACCGGTCAAGGCCAGCCTGGACGTCCTGGGAGTAGGAGGCGCGGCTGGCTGCGGTCTCCTGCCTGGCCGCATGCTTGACCGGGTCTGGGGGAAGCCCGGCGGCCTTCGCCTCGGCCGCCTTCACGGCCTGCGCCCGGCCGGCCCGCACGGAGTCGACCACGAACAGCACCCCGCCGAGGATGCGCACGATGGGGGAACGAATGAGATCGCGCGGGGACAGCGGCACCCGGCCGGCGCAGACGAAGAACGGCTGGAACCAAAACAGCGCCATGGCCGCGAGGCCGAACGGCTGGTTCACGTGGAAGCCGATCGCGGTGGCGATCTGGGGTACGAACGGGAAGAGCTGGTTCTGCCGGGTGAACCGGTAGGCCCGCTGCTGGACGCGGACGCGCATCGCCGCGTCGTCCCGGGCGGCACGCAGCCCCGGCAGCACTGCCAGATCCGTCGAGCCGGAGGCGAAGGTCTTCAGCCGCTCGGTGATGTCGACGAGCTCCACCGGGTCGAAACCGTCCCGGCGGGTGATCCCAGCCCGCTGGAGGATCTCGGAGCGGACCAGCAGCGCCTGGAAGGCGCCGCGGCCGGGCACGCAGCGGTCGGCCCGGTAGGTGCGGATGTCGACCATCCGGGCGAGGTCGAGCGCCCGTTCGGCCGTCAGGTCCGCCGGGACGAGGTCGAGCACGTCGAGCCGGTCCCGGCTGGCGTGGTAACTGGCCGCCCGTCGGCCGCTGTCGGAGAGGCGGACCCCGGTCGCGACGAGGAACTCATGCGCGGGGTCCACCGGGCGACCGGAGGCTGGCAGGGTGTCGAGGCGACGCAGCCGGCCGCGCAGTCGCACACCGTTGATCGCCAGACCGGCACACACCAGGATCGGCAACCATGTCAGCACGACGTCAGAACCGTTCGAGCATCAGACCATGAGACCGATCATCGACCACCAGACCGAGCATCAGGAGGCCAGTTTCTCAAGATGATCGGCGGCGGCGGCCACCCCGCCGGCGGCGGCGAAGGCGGCCCGCATCCGGGCAGCGGCGGCCCGGTACGACGGATCGTCCAGCACGGCCGTCACCGCGGAACGCACGGCGGTGGGTCCGGCCCGACCGAACTTGACGCGCACCCCGGCCCCGTTGCGGACGACCTGCTCGCCGATGATCGGCTGGTCGTCGCGAACCGGGGCGACCACCAGCGGAACCCCGTGTGACAGCGACTCGCAGACGGTGTTGTTGCCGGCGTGGCACACCACCGCCGACAACCGCGGAAGTAACGCGACCTGCGGCACGAACGGCGCGACCAGCAGGTCGTCGGGCGCCGCGGCGGCGAGGTCGTCGACGAGCCCGGGTGTGGCGACGACGATCGCCTGTACCCGCTCGGGCAGGCCGAGCAACCCCTCCGCCGCCGCCCGCAGGAATCGACCGCCGGCCTCCCGGGTCACCGTGCCGAGGGAGACGAGCACCGCCCGGCGGGCCGGGTCGAGCCAGTCCCAGGGGAACTCGCCCACGCCGGCCCGTTTCCCGACCGCGCTGCCGACGAAGACCGCGTAGTCCGGGATCCCGGGGTTGTGCAGCATTTCCCGGACGGAGAAGACGAGGGTCAACGCCTCGGAGAAGCGCAGGTCCCCGACGGCCGCCTCGCCGGGCGGCACTCCGTGCCCGGTCTGGAAGTCCCGCAGGCGGTCGACGACCCACTGCCCCAGGCCCGCGAGCACCCCGTAAGGGTTGTCGAACTCGGCGGAGGTCGCCGCGAGGGTCGCCCAGCGCAGGCTCCGACGACGGGCGACAAGCGCGGCGCCCACCGCCTGCTGGTCGATGACGAGCAGGTCGGGCTGGAAGTCGTCGATGATCCTGTCGATCGCCGGGGCCATCATCGAGCCGAGCGGGAGCAGGAAGTCCTCCCACAGGAACTTCAGCGACGCCGGCCCCCTCAGCGCCCGAGACGTGTCCTGGATCCGGGACCACTTCTCGCCCAGGACCGCCTCGGGTAACGCCAGCAGAGCCAGCTCCGGCGGGATCAACGATCCGATGACGCCCGCGTACCCGGCGAGCGCCACCTCGTGACCACGGGCGGCCAGCTCGGCGGCGACCCCGACCGCCGGGTTGACATGCCCGGTCAGGGGCGGCACCACGAACAGCACGCGGCTCATCGGACGCTCCTCACGCCCCTCACACCCCTCGCTCCTCACACCCCTCGCCGGCCGCAGCTGCCGCGTCGGCCGGGATCGGGGCCGACCGGCGCTCGGCGTTGAGATCGGGCGGCGGCACCCGCTGCGTCACCCAGTCCGGGGTGGCGAAGCGCCGGCCGTTCGCGCGCACGTAGGGCGGCGGCGTCGTCTGGCTGCGGAACAACCACCACCGCAGCAGGTCCCGCAGGTAGTGCGCGGCCTCCCGTAGCACCATGTGCGTGTGGTACTCCAGGACGATCAGGGTGCAATCGGGCACCAGCGCGGCCAGGCCCGCAGCCTGCCCGATGATGTCGGAGTTCTCCCCGTACACCGCGAGCACCGGGACGTTCAGCGCGGCCAGCGCCTCGGTGGAGAACGGCGGAGTCGCCAGCATGTCGGTGGCGATCGTCGTCTCCTGCAGCAGCCGCTGCGCGGCCCGGGTGGCGCGGCTGGCCACGCGCCCGGCGCCGTTGTCCAGCCACTCCTGGACCTCCTCGTCGCTCATCGCGACGAGGATCTGGGTCAGCGATCGGGCCATCTCCTCGCCGAGACCCTCGATCAGGAACGGCGGCTCGATCAGCGTCAGGCTCGCCACCCGGGAAGTGAACTCCAGCCCGAAAGCCAGCGCCATCGTGGCGCCGTAACTGTTACCCACCAGGTGCACCGGGCGGTCCACTCCGAGCTCGTCGAGCAGCCCGAGCAGGTCTGCCATCGAGTCCGCCAGCCCGTAGCCGCTGCGGGTCCGCTCGCTGCGCCCATGGCCGCGCAGGTCGTAGCAGATGACGTCGCAGCCGGCATCAGCGAGGCAGTTGCCCAGCGTGAAGTAGAAGCTGGAGATGTTGTCCATCACCATGCCGTGCACCATCACGACGACCGGCGAGTCCGTGGACGCTCCGCCCCTGGGCGCCAGTCGCTGCACATGCAGCCGGATCCCGTTCGCGATGACCTCAGCCACGGGCCTTCAGGCCGATCCCGCCGGCGCCAGCGTCGGGAGGCTGTCGACGATGAAGCGGACGACCTCGCCGACCCGCATGTTGATCACCTGGTCGACGTCCATGTCGGCAAGGAAGCCGACGAAGTCCACCGCCTCGCCGTAGCGCTCACGCAGCCGGTCGGCCAGCGCCACGAACTCGATGCTCTCCAGCTCGAGATCCTGATTGAACGAGGTGGCCATCGTGATCTCCATGTCCACGACGTATTCCTCCCCGATCACCTCCCGCAGGAGCTCCGTGACCTCACCGAGGATCCGGGCCTCGGCCTCGGCCCGTGTGACGGCGCCGGTGCGGTCGTCCGGTTCCGGGCCGGGAGGACCCTGCCTCGTCGTGCTCTGCGCAGACATCATCAACACTCCTTCTGGCTCTGGAGACCATGCGCCTCGACCGCGGGGGAGGTCCAGGCGACTACGTAACTGACGGTAGCGACATCGACTCTTCCGGCGGAGACGCCATCGCCCACAGCGTCCTGGCGCTGCGGCGGCGGTGCCCCGCCCTCGCGGGGCACCGGGCCGGTCGGTTCCGGCTGAATCCGGCCGGCGGCGTCCACCGTACGCAACGCCACCCACCGGGTCCGCTCCGGCACCGACCCGTCGGGACCATCCCCGTAGACGGTGACCCGGACCAGATCGGGCGGGGTGCCCCCCGCCCGGGAGGATGCGAGCCCATCCCTTCCCGGAAACTGGGCCGTCCCCAGGGAATGAGGGCCGTCCACGACGAACCGGCGTGGACAGCCGGCGAGGCCCGTTCCGTCGGCCTTCGCCGCCGCCTCTTTCGCCGCCCACAACCGGGTGAACCACACGGCCCGCCGGTGAGAATCGGTGCCGGCGACCCGGTCGAGCAGGCGCAGTTCGCTGGACGCCAAGGCCGCCTTCTCGACCCCGGCGGCGCGGGACACGATCTGCTCAAGATCGATACCGATCTCCCCGTCCGCGGCGACCAGGGCCACGGCGAGCTCCGGCTTGTGGGCGAGCGACACCCACGGGGGGTCGAGCGCGGGGACACCCGGCCGCGCCGGCAGGGAGGTGATGACCGGGGCACCCACGTCGTCGTTACGGATCCCGATCTCGATCCCCCAGACGGGCCCCGCTCCCCGCTCCCACAGCCATCGCCGGACTGCGTCCTGGGCGGCGATCCGTCCCAACAGCCGGCCACGCGCCGCCCTGGGGTTGAGCGCGGCGAGCCGGGCACGCTCGGCGGCATCAGCGTAGTGGCGCACGATCAGTTCCCGCGAAGCCGCATCGGGCCAGCGGTCCACGGCGACCACCCAGCCCTCACCGGAGGGCTGCGCCACGGTGTTCAGCTCCGGCGCACGCACCATCGCCCAGAGCACGTCGTCGTTGGCGAACCGGCGGTCGGTCCACCCGGTGATGACCGCCCAGACACGCCCGTCAGCCCGCCGCACCTCCATATCCGCGGTCACCGTGCGCTCGGCCACCTGACGGATCCGTACGACGCAGTCCACCAGGTCGCCCTCTACCGGCACCGGGCCGTGGAACCGCACGTCGGCCAGGGACTGCGGGAGCAGGAGGGAGTCGTCGGACAGATGCTCCATCGCCCAGTAGCCGAAGAGCTGGCCCACGTTGTCGAGCAGGGCGCCGGACGCCGACGGCACCCGCAGACGCCCCCGGATACCGGTCGGGGCGATCGCCTCGATCCGATGGATGCCCTGGTAGCCGGGACCGTGGAAGAGGAACCGGGCCCCGTAGAGATCCCTGCCATGATGCCGCGGGGGCCGCTCGACGGGCAGCGTCGGGCCCGTCCGGCCCACCGACAGATCGGCGGTGATCGCGGTCGACCCGGGCGACGGCAGGTGGTCCGCCGCGAACAGCACCGTGCCGCGGGCGTAGCCGTCCACGGTCACCCGCACCGCGTCCGGCCCTGCGGGGGCGAGCGCAATGGACACCTCCACCGCCGGCTCGATCGCGAGCCAGCGCAACGCCCGAACGTCTCGGACACCGACCGGCACCCGGCCCGGCAGCAGCGCGGCGGCCTCGCCGATCATGAGCTCGAGGACCTCGATCATCGGCACGACCGGGAACAGATCGGACATGTCCGCCCAGCCCGGCGGCTGACGGTAGAAGCAGTGGTCGACGATGTGCGGCATCGACGCCAGCGACAGCCGTCGCCGGAACATCCGCGGCCCGGGTTCGGGACTGTCACGGGGCACGGGTACCCGGCCCACCGCGGACGTCCGACCTGCGCCCGGGGTCGCAGCGCCCGGGATTGCCCCGCCCCCCGGTCCGGGCGGGGGGACCCGAGCCGATGTCGCCCCATGCGACCAGCGGTCGACCACGGTGGACATCACCGCGTCCGCCTCGGCGAGCGCGGCCCGCAGCTCGGCGATCACCGGATGCGTCGGCACGTCACCCCCGGCCCAGGCCGGCGGATTCCGGTGGGTCCGATCAGCACTGCCCGGGTTGAGCAGGTCGCCGGCTCCGCCGCCGAGGCGGATCAGGGGGGTGCCGAGGCTCAACCGCACCGGGGCACCGACGCGGTGCGGTCCGTTGGCCCCCCCGGGGGGCGGCGGCACCGCCGGCGCGGGTCGCGACCGGCAGGGCAGCAGGTCCATCCGGGGCGCGGCGCCTTCCGCCCACATCGCCGCCGCGACCCGCCGCAGCTGGTCCAGCCCGGGGCGCTTCACGGTATTCGTGACCAACGAGAGATGGTCGTTGCCGGGTAGGATGTCGTCGATGAATCCCGCGACGCTGCCCACTCCGACCTGGATGAAGGCACGCACCCCGCGCTCGCGCAGCCGCTCGACGAGCTGGCGGAAGCGAACCGGTTCGACCAGGTGCCGAAGAGCGAGCGCGCGGATGGCGTCGTGGTCGCTCGGGTAGGGCGCCACCGTGGTCGCCGACCAGATCGGCACGCTCGCCTCGACGAACGCGGTGAGGGCGAGCCGCGCCCGCATCGGGTCCAGGTACGGCTCGAGAAACGGGGAGTGGAACCCCGACCGGAACGGCAGGATCTGGCCCAGCACGCCGTCGCGGCGCAGCCGGTCCAGCGCGGTGCGCACGCTGTCCTCCCGCCCGCAGATGATCGACTGATGCGGGCAGTTGTCGTGGGAGACGACGACCTCGCCGAGCCCGGCGATGACCTCCGCCGCGCGCTGCGCGCCGCAGCCGAGCGCGCCGAAGACGACCCCCGGCACCTCTAGGACGGTCGGGTCGAAGCCGGCGAGGAAGTCGTCGGTGTACTCGTCGGTGATCAGCCCACAGGAGATCATCGCGTTCCACTCGCCGATGCTGTGGCCGCCGACGAGGTCCGGGATGATCCCGAGCCGCCGCAACGCCACATCGAGGATCCGGCCGACCTCAACGCTCGCGACGCCATGCCGGCCGAGCATCCCGGTGTCGTCGAGGGCCGGCTTCGTCAGCCCGAAGTGTTCGCAGACGTCGTCGATCCGCGGGGCGAACTTGTCCTCCAGGCCACAGAACAGGAAGGCGGTCTGCGCCGGGGAGTCCCCGCCCGGCCGCGCGGGGGCGAACATCCCCGCCGGGGTGAACCACAGGTCGTTGCGTCCCCGCCAGAGGGTGCCGCGCTCGACGACGGTGCGGGCGAGCGCCAGCCGACGGGCGGTCGGCGCGACCAGGGCCAGCCGCCACGGCCCACCGGTCGGCGGGGCCGCGGCGTCGTCGCGGGCGAGCAGTTCCGCGTCCGGGACGTCGAGCTGGGCCAGCAGGTCAGCCGCGTCGGCCCCGGCGAACAGCAGCACCGGTTCGGCGTCCGGATCGACGTCCGGGTCGGCCGCCCGGTCCACCGTGGTCACCGCCGGGGCGGCGAACGTACGGGCCGCCGTCACCGCCGCAGGTGCCGGCGCCTCCTCCAGCACCAGATGGGCGTTGATGCCGCCGAACCCGAAGGCGTTGACCCCCGCTCGGCGGGGACCGCCGCCGGCCGGGGTGTCCCACTCGACGGCGGCGCGCACCGGCGCGAACCGGCTGCCCGCGAACGCCGGATGCGGCTCGTCGCAGTGCAGCGTGGGCGGCAGGACCCGGTGGTGCAGCGCCAGCGCGGTCTTGATCAGAGCGGCCGCGCCCGCGGCCGGCATCGCGTGACCGATCATGGACTTGACGGAACCGATCCCGATGTCCGCCCGCCCCGGCCCGGCCGGCCCGGCCGGCGCGGTGCCGAAGATCCGGCCGAGGGTGGCGAGCTCCACAGCGTCGCCAGTGGGGGTGGCCGTGCCGTGCGCCTCGACGAGGCCGATCGCACCCGGCGCCGTCGGGTCGAGCCCGGCATCCGCCCAGGCCCGGCGGACGGCGAGCGTCTGGCCTTCGACCGCCGGGGCCATCAGCGAGGCGGACCGGCCGTCACTGGACGTGCCCGATCCCCGCAGCACCGCGTAGATCCGGTCGCCGTCGCGCTCGGCGTCGGCGAGCCGCTTGAGGACGACCATACCGACGCCCTCGCCGATGAGGATGCCGTCGGCCCGCCGGTCGAAGGGACGGATGATCTCACTCGGGGACAACGCCCGCAGCAGGGTGAAGACGCTCCAGAACGACGCCTCGTGCACGATGTGGGCGCCACCTACAATCATCGCGTCGGTCCGGCCGGACCCGAGGTCGCGCATCGCCATGTCGACGGCGATGAGCGATGACGCGCAGGCCCCGTCCACGGTGTAGGCGGGCCCGCGCAGGTCGAGCCGGTTGGCGATGCGGGAGGCGGCGAGGTTCGGCACCAGCCCGATGGACGCCTCGGGGCGCTGCGGTCCGAGCTGGGCGACGAACGCCTCCCGGACCCGTTCGACGGCCTCGGCCGGCAGGTCGGGCAGGATCTCGCGCAGCGTCGTGACAATCTGGCGGGAGGTGCGCACCCGCTGTTCGAGCTTGGCGACCCCGGGACCGACGTAGCCGCCGCGGCCGAGCACCACCCCGACACGCTCGGCGTCCCCCAGCCGCTCGGGACCGCCGGCGTCCGTGATCGCCGCGGCGGCGAGCCGCAGGGACAGCAACTGGTCGGGTTCGGTCCAGTCGACGGCGAGCGGCATGATGCCGAACGCGGCCGGGTCGAACGACGCGAACTCCTCGACGAAACCGCCACGCCGGCAGTAAAAGGCGTCGCCCGCACCGCCCGGTCCGGCGCCGGGACGGTCACCGCGGGGCGGGTCGGGGCGGAACAGGTCGGGGCGGAAGTAGTCGTCGACGTCGAAACGCTCCGGCGACACCTCCCGGATCGCGTCGACGCCCCCGACGATGTTGCCCCAGAAGGTGCCGAGGTCGCCGGCGCCGGGGAACAGCGCCGCCATCCCGACCAGGGCGATGGGTGGGGCGCCGCCCCCGGGCGCAGGCCGGGATCCCGACGCCGACCGCCCCCCCGGCCCGGCACCGGGCTCAGGCATCGAACGACTCCACCGAGGCGCACATGTAGACGACCTGCGCGGGCGTGCCCGCCGGAGCGGCCAGCTCCCGCAGCAGGGCGGCCACCCCGTCGGCGGGATCGATCAGGCCGATGCCACGGCGCGCGTACTCCCGGGCAAGCTCCGGGGAGACCATCCCACCACCGGCCACCGCGCCCCCGGCCACCGCGGGGGCCGGTCCGCCGGCCCGTGCCACGAAGTCCCGCGCCGATCCCCAGGGACCCCAGTCGACACTGACCACCCGGCCGGCGAAGCGGCCCGCACAGGCACCGGCGAGCGTGTCCAGGGTGTCGTTCGCGGCGGCGTAGTCGACCTGGCCGCGGTTGCCGAAGACGCCCGCGACACTCCCGAACAGGGCGACGAAGCCGACGTCGTCCCGCAGCGCCGCCAGCAGCGCCCGGGCACCCTCGATCTTCGTTCGGTACACCTGGTCGAACGACTCGGGCGTCTTATCCCGCAGAAGCCGGTCCGCCAGGATGCCCGCGCCGTGCACCACGCCGTCGAGGCGACCGTGGCGGGCGTAGACGTCGGCCACGACCGAGGCAACAGCGACACCGTCACGCACGTCCACCGCGTGGTAACGCACCGACGAGGCCAGCCGGCCAAGAACCTCCAGCGTGGTGCGCACCTCCCGCTCGGCGAGCAACCGGGCGACCTGGGACTCGATCTCGGCCGGCCGGCGGACGCCGGTGGCGACGAGCGCGCGGCGCAGCGCCGGGGCGTCGAGCGCATCCGCCGTCACCGGTTCCTCCGGTCCGGTGGGCGGTGGGGTGCGCCCGATCAACTCGATGGCGCAGCCGCTGCGCCGGGCGAGCTCCACGGCGACGGCCGCCGTGATACCCCGCGCGCCACCGGTGAGCAGCACCACCGAGGAGGGGCCGAGCCCGGCGGGCAGTTCGCCTGCGTAGCCCGCCGCACCCACGTCGCCGACTTCGCCGACTTCGCCCGCGACGCCCAGCTCCACCGGCCGGATCCGCGGGGTCGCGCGGACCCCGTCACGGTAGCCCACCACGGACGGCCCGCCGGGGGTGAGCAGCTCGACGAGCAGGCTCTCGGCGATCCGACGCGGTTCGTCCTTCGGTTCGACGTCGACGAGGCGGACCGCGATGTTGGGAACCTCCCAGGCGATCGTGCGCACCAGGCCGGCGAGGCCCATCCCCGGGGTCAGCTGGATCCCCTCGTCCCCGGCGTCGCCCGGGGCGAGCGCCCCGGTGCCGTGAGGCGACGGGCGACCGAAGCGCCCGCCGTGCCCGGTCGCGACGAGCATCCGCCGGCTGCCGCCGAGAGCCGCGGCCCGCAGTGCCGCGAACGCGGCGGGAAGAACGGCGTGGTCGCCGGCGCCGGGATCGATCGAGGCGATCCACACCAGGCCGTCCGCGCCGGCGCCGGCTCGAATCTGGCCGACCAGGCCCCGGTCGTCGGCGGCGAGGATGCGGGCCTCGGCACCCGCCTGCTCCAGCAACGTGGCGAGCTCGAGTCCGACCCCGAGACCGCCCTCGACGAGAAGGAAGCGGGCCCCGGCCAGCGACCCGGCCCGCCCGACCGGCTCCGGGGCCGAGGGCACGGGGACGATCTCCGGTTCGACGACGAACCGCCGTAGCGGGATCGCGGCTGTCGAGCCGGCCCCCCCGGACTTCGCGACTCCGGCGGACCGACCGGACCCGACGGGCTCAGCCGGTTCGGTCGCGCCGACGGCATCCGGATCCACCGACGCGACGATCCAGTCGACGATGCCGCGGACAGTCTTGATCGCCGCCAGCTCCTCGACGACCTCCTCGCCCAGCTCCCCCGACCCGGCATCCACCAGGCCCAGCCGCTGCGCCAGTTCCCCCAGAATCTCCGTCCGCTTGATCGAGTCGATCGACAGGTCAGCCTCAAGATCCAGATCCGGCTCCAGCATCTCCACCGGATAACCCGTCTGTTCCCCGATCACCCCCACCACCGCAGCCGACACCGCGGCCCGGTCCGGCACCACCCGACTCGCGGCAGCCACCCGATCCACCGCAGCCACCCGATCCACCCGACCCGCATCCCCCGCACCGGGCACCCCGGACACCGCACCCGGCGGGTCCGTCAGCCAGTCGACGATGCCGCGGACGGTCTTGATCGCCGCCAGCTCCTCGACGACTTCCTCGCCCAACTCCCCCGACCCGGCATCCACCAGGCCCAGCCGCTGCGCCAGTTCCCCCAGAATCTCCGTCCGCTTGATCGAGTCGATCGACAGGTCAGCCTCAAGATCCAGATCCGGCTCCAGCATCTCCACCGGATAACCCGTCTGTTCCCCGATCACCCCCACCACCGCAGCCGACACCGCGGCCCGGTCCGGCACCACCCGACTCGCGGCAGCCACGTCCGGCACGTCGTCCGACACGGCCCGGGGCCGCGGCGGCACGAAGTCCGCCGGCCGCCCCTCGGGAAGCTGGCCCGGCCGGGCCAGGCCAGTCGGGTCGATGCCCAAGTAGCCCAGTACGACGTCACGTTGCGCCGCGACCAGTTCCCGGGTGGTCCGCAGGAACTCCAGCACCACGGCGTCCACCGATCCGTCACCTCCAAGTTCGGCCAGTCCGGCGGGCCCCGCCGCCGGGTCGTCGGTCGTCTCGCTGTGGTCGGTCACGCCGGTGCGGTCGAACGGGAGGGGCGGCGTCACGGTGTCCTCGACGAACCCGCGCACGCCGACGATCTCGGGCACGCCGACGATCTCGGGCACGGAGGCGACCCCGGGCACGGAGACGACCCCGGGTGAAGTCGTCCGCGCCGTCAGCCGGGTCGGCGGCCGCAGCCCACCGGGAAGGAACCGGCCGTCGGGCGTGCGCACGTAGGCCCCATCGATGAGCCAGCCGGGACGGCGCGGCAGGTCCGTCGCGCTGACCACCCGGGCGTCACGGCCGGTAAACAGCGCGGCGGAGGGGTCGAGCTCGACGCCGACGGCGGCGAGCTCGGCGAGGGCCAGCAGCAACCGGCGCAGCCCCGGCTCGCCGGCGACGTCGGTGGCCACCACCCGGTGCGGTCGACCGGCCAGAATCCTGCCGACGAGCTGCGCCAGGACGCGGCCGGGCCCGGCCTCGACGAAGGTCCGCACCCCCGCGGCGTACATCGCCTCGATCTGCTCGACGAACCTGACCGGCGCCGCCACCTGGCCGGCGAGCATCGCCCGCACCTCGTCCGGGCTGCCGGGGTAGGGCCCGGCGGTCGTGTTGGACCAGACCGGCAGGGTCGGCGCCTCGACCTCGACCTCATCGAGCCGGGCGGCCAGCGCCGTCGCCGCTCCCGCCACCACCGGGCTGTGGAAGGCGCACGCGACCGGGATCGGCTTGGCGCTGATGCCGGCCCGGCCGAGAGCCGCCACGGCGGCGGCAACGGCGTCCGTCGGCCCGGAGATCACGCTCTGCCGCGGGGCGTTGTGGTTGGCCACGACGACCCGGCCCGGTCCGGCCTCCCCACCCGCACCGGCCCCGTCGAGCGCGGCGCGGACCTGCTCGACCGACGCGGAGACCGCCGCCATCGTGCCCGGGTCGTCGCCAGCGGCCGCCAGGATCGCCGCGGCACGGGCCTCGCTCAGGCCGATGAGGTCCCGCCGGTCCAGTACCCCGGCGGCGCACAGCGCGACCAGTTCGCCGTAGGAGTGCCCGGCAACGTGGTCCGGGCGCACCCCGAGACTGGTCAGCAGGTCGTGAACGGCAAGCCCGGCGAGCCCCAGCGTCGGCTGGGCCGCGCGGGTGTCAGTAATCGCGGCTGCCTGGGCGGCCTTCTGCTCCCGGGAGAAGGCCGCCGGCGGGAACATCGTGTCTGCCCACCGGGGAGCGAGGTCCAGCACGGACCGCAGCCGTGGGAAGGCGATGAACAGGTCGGCGAGCATGCCGGGCCGCTGACTGCCCTGGCCGGGGAAGAGGAACGCGGTGGCACCCGGATCCGCGTCCTGGTCCCGAGCGAACAGGCCCGCCCGAGGGTTCGACGCGAACGTGCGCGCCTGGTCGATGGCGGCGGGCAGCGCGTCGAGGTCGTCGGCGACGAACGCGAGCTGGACCGGGCCGCCGCGTTCCGCGCAGACGGTGGAGGCGAGGTCACGCAGGCGGAACGGCCGTCCGGCCGCGTCGTTCGCGGCGATCAGCCCGGCCAGCCGGTTCAGCGCCCGGGTGGCCGCCGCCCGGTCGGTGCCGCGGACGACGAACAACTCCGCGGGCCAGCGGTCGAGGCCGTGGGCGGGCTCGGGTCCGCCGTCATAGGCGGACAGTACGACGTGGAAGTTGGTGCCGCCGAATCCGAAGGCCGACACGCCGGCGTGGCGCCGCTCGGCCGGGGCGACCCACGGCTTGGCGACGCCGTCGAAGTAGAACGGGCTGGTCTCGGCGTCCCAATAGGTGTTCGGCGTGTCGATGTGCAGGGTCGGCGGCCGCACCCCGGTCTCGACGGCCTTGGCCATCTTGATCAGACCGGCCAGGCCCGCCGCGCACTTCGTGTGCCCGATCTGCGACTTCACCGAACCCACCGCGCACTGGCCCGGTGTCGCACCGTGGTTGGTGAAGACCTCGGTGAGGGTGGCGAGCTCGGTGCGGTCCCCCACGACCGTTCCGGTCGCGTGCGCCTCCAGCAGACCGATCTCGCTGGGCGAGATCCCCGCCCGCCCGTAGGCCCGTTCCAGGGAGAGCACCTGGCCGGCCTTGCGCGGCGCGGTCAGCCCCAGGGCCCGCCCGTCGGAGGAACCGGCGACGGCCCGGATGACGGCGTGGATCCGGTCGCCGTCCCGTTCGGCGTCCGCGAGCCGCTTGAGCACGATGACAGCCACCCCCTCGCCAAGGCTGGTGCCGTCGGCGCCCGCGTCGAAGCTGCGGCACCGCCCGCCCGGAGACAGCGCATGGACAGAGGAAAACAGCAGGAAGTCGTGGGCGCCCGCGTGAGTGTCCACGCCGCCGCACAGCACCATGTCCGAGGTGCCCGCGACGAGCTCCTTGCAGGCGGCGTCAAGGGCGGCGAGCGACGACGCGCAGGCCGCGTCCACGGTGAAGTTCACCCCGCCGAGATCCAGCCGGTTGGCGACCCGGCCGGCGATGACGTTCCCGAGCATGCCCGGGAACGAGTCCTCGTCCAGCTCCGGCAGGAACTCCTCCAGCTCGGCCGGCAGGTCCCCGAGCAGCGCCGGCCACAGGGAGCGGAAGCTGTAGGCACCGGAGAGATCCGTCCCGGCCTCCGTGCCGAAGACCACCGATGTGCGGGAGCGGTCGAACGCCCGGCCCTCGCCGACGGTCTTCTGGCCCACGTCCTTCTGGCCCATGTCGTACCCGGCGCCGCGCAGCGCGCGGGCGGCGACCTCCAGCGCGAGGAGCTGGCTGGTCTCGATGCTGCGCAGCGACTTCGGCGGGATGCCGTAGGCCAGCGCGTCGAACGGCACCTGCGGGAGGAAACCGCCCCATCTCGACGGAGTCCTGCGGCCGGCGTCCCTGAGCACCGCGTCCGGGTGGTAGTAGACCTCGGCGTCCCAGCGATCGGCCGGGACCTCGCGGATAGCGTCGTTGCCGGCGACGATGTTCGCCCAGAAGCTGGCCAGGTCCGGGGCATCCGGGAAGATCGCGGACATCCCGACGATCGCGATGTCGAGCGGCCGGGCGCCCGGACGGTCGGGCGCCGCGATCCGGTCGGCGGACCGCAGCTCGGCGGCCCGGGCGGCGAGCCCGGCCGTGGCCTGCGCGGTGACCTCGTCATGCAGCTCGGCGATGCTCGTCCGCCGCGAACGCAGGGCGGCGACCTGCCCGATCATGTACATGCCCTCCCGGGCCTGGGCCGCGGGATCGACCGTGACGACCTCGCTGCCCTCACGGCGCAGGCCCTTACTCGCGACCCGCAGCCGGCCGAGGTTGAGCGCCTCGAGCTCCTCCCACATCTGCTGGCGGGAGTGGCCGGCGGCGATCAGCTCACGGCGACGGCCCAGAAAGGTGTGGACGTACGCGGACTCCACGCACCGGGTGGCGTGACCGGGAGAGGTCTCGAGCAGCACGGTGCGCTTACAGTCGAGAGCGGCCTGCTGGAAACCCGGCAGGATCGCCCCGGACGCGACGGCCTCGGCGGTGAACAGGTACGCGGTGCCCATCAGCACGCCAACGCTCGCGCCCCGCTCTGCGAGCGGCCCGGCCGCCGCGGCGACCATCGCAGCGGAACGGGCGTCGTGCACGCCCCCGGCGAACAGCAGATGCAGGCCCGCGAAGAAGTCCGGACCGGCCTGATCGGTCGCGCCGAACTCCAGCAGGCCGGCGATCTGCGCCTCCCACAGCGGGAAGCTCGCCCGCGGCCCGACGTGCCCGCCGCACTCACGCCCCTCGAAGACGAACTTGCGCGCGCCGTCGGCCAGGAAGCGGTTCAGCAGCCCCGGGGACGGGACGTGCAGGAACGTGTCAATGCCGGCGGCCTCCAGCGGGGCCGCCTGTGCCGGGCGACCTCCGGCGACGATCGCGCAGGGAGGACGCACGTCATGCACAGCGGCGAGTTGGGCGGCCCGCAGCGGTGCCGGGGCGAACCCGAGGACCCCGACTCCCCAGGGCGCGTCCCCGAGCAGGTCCGCGGTCTCCTCCAGCAGGGCGCGGCTGTCCTCGCCGCTCATCAGCGCCAGGGCGAGGAAGGGCAGCCCGCCCTCATCGGCGACGGCACGGGCGAACGCCGCCCGGTCGCTGACCCGCGTCATCGGTCCCTGCGCGACCGGGTGGCGCAGGCCGCGGGCAGCGGCGAAGGGCGCACCGGGGGCGAGGGGACGGGTACGGGTGGCGGCGGCGATGCCCTCGCGGATGCCCTGGCGCACGGCCCGTACGACACCGCCCGCGGTCACGTGGCGGTCGGCGAGATCGGCGGCGAACGCTCCGTCCTGGCCGACCGGGAGGAACTGGTTACGCAGATCACGCGCACCCAGCCGGCACGGGATCGCCGTGGCGTCGCCCGCCATAGCGGCGCCCGCCATAGCGGCGACAGGAAGATCGGGACGGGTGTACACCCGGTAGCCGGCGAGGAGGGTGGTCTCGCTACCGTCCATCGCGCGGACCGCCGCCGCGACCTGTGCCGGCAGCTCCATCTCACGCACCAGGGCGAGCTGGGAGTCCAGGGCCACACCGGCCGCGCCGCCGGCCACCGCGGCCGCCGCGGTGGCCGGACCGATCCCGCCAGCGGCGAACACGGGCAGCGGCGCGCCCTCGGTGGTGACGAACGCCTGCGCGAGCAGATGTTGCAGGAGGGTGAAGGTGGTGAGGTCGCCTACGGGCCCCCCGGACTCGTTGCCTCGCGCGATCAGCCCCTCGGCCCCCGCCGCCACCGCGTCGCACGCCTGCGCGACCGAGGTGACCTCCGCCCAGACCCGGCGCCGCGCCTCTCCACGCGGCCCGCTCGCCTGCAACCGGCTCGTCAGCGCGCCGATGTCCCAGCGGCTCCCCGGACCCGGCCCGGCGTCCGCCCACGCGACGGGGCCGGATCGGGGATCCGGACCGGACCGGACGACTAGTACGACGGTCCCGACGCTCGCGGGCAGCTCGTCGGGATCGAGGGGGCAGCCGGGAGCGACCCGCACCCCGAACCGGCCCGGCGCCCACCGCTCGGCGTCCCGCAGCGCGTCACGTGCCGGTCCGGCCAGCAACCCGAGGTCCAGCACCCCGAGCCCTCCGGCCCGCTGCACCGCGGCGACCAGGGGCGCGGACGGTTCAGCGAACGGCGTGATCACCACGACCAGCTCGCGGGCGTCGAGCGGATCGCGGTCGGCGGGATTGGCCGGCGAGGCCACGGGTGACGCGCTGGGTGCAGTGGTCATCGGCTGGTCCTCCCGACCGGTCCCCGCCTGGGGCAGGGCGCTGAGGGGGCAGAGGCTGAGGGGGCTGTGCTGGTCCGGATAGGCGGGTAATCGCTGGTCCGCGTGAGCGGGTATCTCAAGGGCAGGCGGACAGCCGGCAGACCCGGGGCCGACGGCGCGTCCGCTGCCGCCCGATCGCCGCGGCGGCACATCGAGGCCACAGAACTCACCCACCGAACCAGCATGATCGACTTGTTCCGGACGACAAGACCGCCCGCATCATCCAGACCTCCTGGTCAGTGCCGCCGGGACGGCAGACATCCGGGAAGCCGCATCCGGTTAGCCGACACGGGATTGCCAACGTGCGCGGAATACTAGCCGGCCCGGTTGGGATCATTGCGTGGCGCCGGACCACAGCGTTGATCGTGGGCCCGTCGGACCACTGGCGCGGTCGCCGTGACCAGGTCCGGACGGCATCCGGTCGCCCGCTCGCCCACCGCCGGACATCGATGAGGATGTCGCGGATCGGAATTACACAGAGCCTGCAGGGGTGTGCACCGGGCGACGTCATCAATCGCCGCGGCCATCGATGGAGGTTACGAATGAGTATCACGCAGGTCGCTATCCCGGTCGCCGGTCGCAGCGGTTTCTCTTCGGTATCGATCACCCAATGCGGCGATGAACAGATGTGGCTACTTCCCGGCAACACACGCCCGCATGCGCAGGGCCTGGAGAAATCGGATGCGAGGACGATGCCCCGGGAGGTATGGAACCACGGGCGGGCACCGTCCTGAAAATCGATCGTGGTCGCCGCCAGCCGGGTCAGGCGCTGACGGGCGGGGACTGACTCCTTCAGACCCCATGCGGACCAGAAGGGACATCGGCCAACCTAGTCACAGCGCGCCATCGATCGCAAGCTTATCCGATCAACTTTCCGGAAACGACCTCAATAGGGATGCCAATGGCAACATTTCAGCTACAATAAGCGACAGTCGTCGCGGGGCGCGCAGGACATGACCGTCGGGACCGGTCAGGCGAGGCCAGATCGATTACCACGGACCGGCTTTGTTACTCGAGTGGGATCATCGACACGCGACCGTCGGCACCAGGAACGGACACGCAGCGTGTCCGTTCCCGCCACTGTTCGATCATCGGGACCGGCCTCTCGCCTCTATCCCTTCGCGCCGAAATGCCGGCGGCCCCGACGGAGAGGTCGATCATGATTGCCGCCATCGGAGGATCAGGTGCCGGCGACCGCGCCCCGCGCGGTCGCGCACCGGGGTTCGCGGCTCGGATCGAGGTCGTAGATCATCGACACCGCCGCGGATCCCGCGGATCGAACATCCACGGCAGCAGCCTCATGACCTCATGACGTCACAGTTTCAGGGCCGCGGGTTGCCGGGGGCCGCGAACGCGCTCGTCTCCCGCTGCCACGCGATCGCCAGCTGGGTCCGGTTCGTGCACCCCGTCGCCACGAGCGCATGGGTGAGATGGTGCTTTACCGTGTCGATGCTGATGCACAACGCCTCGGCGACCTGGCGGTTGGAACGGCCTTCGGCGACGAGACGGACGACGTCGCGCTCGCGCGCCGACAGCTTGCCCGCGACCGACGGACCCGGGTCCGCCCGGATGTAGAACCGCAGAAGGTTACCGAGGTGCCGACCGAGAACCGCCCCGACGGCGCGGTCCCGCGGTCCGAACGCGCCCGGCCGAGAATCCAACAGGGACACCACGGCGCCCACGTTCGACGGACCGAACAGGCGGATGAGCAGCTTCGCGTGGATGCCGTGTGCCCGCAGAAACCGCTCCAGGCGCATCCGCACCTCCGGGCGTTCCGGGATGCCGAGATCGTCAAGGGTGGCGAGCCCTCGCTCGCGGACCAAACGCAGGCTGTCCGGATTGCTGAGGGCCTCCAGCTCCCGGTAACGCTCCAGGTAGGGGCCTGCGAGTCGAAGCGCCAGCCCGCGACCGGTGGGCCGGGCGTCCTGGAAGGCGGTCTCGAGCGAGGAGCCCAGGAAGAAGGCGGAATGCCGGTAACCGAGATGCCGGGCCATGCCGTCCAGGGCGAGCTCGCGGAAGGATGCCAGCGACGACGCCCGCTCGCAGTCCTCCACCACGCGCAGGATGCCGCGCAACTCGGCCGCGCCGAGAGCCAGGTCCCGCGGCATCGGCGCGGCACGCGCCACCGGAGCGGACCGGACGGGCGGGCCGCCAGCCGGGACCGCACGGCCGCTGCCGCTCGGCACCTCGCCGTGGCCCATCGGCACACCGCTCCCCGGTGGGACGGAGCGCTGGTGAAGCGGTCGCCCCGCACCGGCGCCGGTGGCGGCGGAATGCCGGGTGGTCGGCGAGCGGTGCGGCGGGGTCAGCGGTGCGGGTGAGCTCGCGGAGACACGCCTCGCGACCCGGCCCGCCGCAGCGGCCTCGGCGGATGTGTCGACGGTCACGCCAATTCGTGGCCGATGTAGTGCGTCCTCACCGATAACATCATGCGGGCGGGAAACTCGGTCGGTCACACGTGCCTCCAGGGGGGTCAGAACTCAGAACCGACGCCAGGCCTCGTCCGCTAGGGACGATGCCGCCAGGTTGATTTCCGGCGAAGTTGGACAGGTTCGGCAAGCGTAGGGCCCATCTCCCTCGCTACGCCAGCGGTCACCCACGCCCCCTGATCACACTCACCCCGTACCTTCGGCGCAGCCGGGGAAAACGCGACCTTAACGCACGTAAACGTTTGGGATGACGCCGTCCGGCAGCCCCCGGCAGTGGCTCGAGGTGATTTTTCCCTCCCACTGGCACCGCCCGTCGGGGCTACCTCACAAGTACGAGATTGGCTCCCCCGGCTTCGATCGCGGTCGCGAAAGAAGCCGGAAAACGTCCTCCGGCACGGGTGAGCCTCGGATCCCGACCAACATCGACAGCATGAACATTGGTCACGCAGGGTATCCACAACGGCAGCGCACAGTTTCGCCAGCGGCCCGCGGCCTGCCCCGGAGGGATGGAGTTCCCCGCTCCCTGCACGGACCACCCATCCCATGGTGCCGCTCCACGACGACGACACATCGAGCGCGGACACCATCGAGCGCGGCCGGGGCCCGCGATGTGGCCATGCGCCGATCATCGACCGGCCGAAGCCCCCGGTCGAAGCCACGGCGGGAGACCAAAGCCACGGCAGGAAAGAGGTAGAGGTACGAAGGCGATGACCTTGGGGCGGTCGGTCTTCCTGGTCGTGATGGGTGCCATCCTGCGCTACGCGCTCACCTGGCGCACCACCGGAGTGGATCTCCAGATTCTGGGCCTGATCCTGATCATCATGGGGATCGTGACATCGATGATCTGCCTGCTCCATGCCTTCCTGCCGGCACCGGCACGGGCCACCGCGCGTACCCGCGGACCGGGGCGGACACCGATCGGGCCTGGTCCCGGCCCGATCGGGCGGTACCTCGAACGAACGGCGGCGCTCGGCACATACCGGTACGGCCCACCGCAGCCCGGGTCCGACACGATCCAGACGGATGCCGGCTACCTCGATGCCGGCTACACGGGTCCCGGTCACACGGGTCCCGGGTATGACTATTTACAATAGACGCAATTCGCGCGCACGATGTACAGCATCGCGACGCCGTGGCACGTCGAGCTTGCGGTAGATGCTCTTCAGGTGCGTCTTCACCGTGTTCACGGAGACGAAGAGCTCGGCGGCGATCTCGGCGGTCGTCAACATCGTCGGCAGATAGCTGAGGACCGCGAGTTCCCGGTCGCTGAGCCGGTCACCCGCCCCGGGTCCCCGCCCGTCCATGGAACCGGGTGAGCGCTCGCGCGCCTCTGGCTGCCCTAGAGAGATCGGACTCGTTCCCACCCCAAGGCCGTGGCCCGCCGGACCGGAGCGAGGGCCGCGCGGGACGTCGGCCCCCTGACGGTCACAGTTAGGCGGCGCCGAGCGCGCCGCGGGGGTCATAAGGGCCGGACGTGCCTTTCGCCCACTCATGACGGGTTGACGTGGGGTGGCCGGCCACGCGGGAGCGGGCACCGCCACCTCTCCGCTCGGCATCCCCCCGCTTGGCGCCCCCAGGCCGGCCACCCCCACGGGCGGCACCCCCAGGGGCGGCACCCCCGCCCCGGAGACGGCCATGACCGGTCCGCCGTCGGTCGGCGTCCGCGGATTCACCGCGGCGGCGGACGCCATCGTGGCCAGGGCCCGCAGAGTCGACACGAAGAACGGATGTGCGGCGGAGAGACCGGGATGGGCATCCAAGATCGCCAATGGTTCGCCGCCGAATTCGAGAAACGGGCCAGCGAGTCCCTCGTCCTCGGCGAGCGCGAGGGCACGCGCCAGCAGGTCGGTGGCACGCCCGTGGTCGTCACGCCGCGCGGCCGCCACCGCTGCCACCACACATGCCGACACCACCGAACCGCCTCCGCCGCCATCCGCCCGCAGCAGAGCCGCCACCGCGTGCTCCGCTCCCTCTAGATCAGCGCACGCGAGGTTCGCCCGGGCCGCCGCGAGCGCGAGAGCATGGTCCGGCCGGCGGGTGTCGGCCAGCTGTCCCAGCAGCTGCCGGGCAGCCTGGGCGTTCCCGACGGCGATCAGCAGGTCGGTCTCGGCGGCGCGCCACAGCGACAGGCACAGCGGCGGTCCGGCCGGCCGTCCTCGCGACGCCAGGAGACGGCGGGCAGCCCGCACATCGTCCGCCTCCCCACGCCGGCATCGTGCCCTCGCCTCCAGCACGACGATCAGATCGAGCAGGTATGGAGGATGCGCCGGGGTGAAGGCCATCCGCGCGAGGTCGAGATGGTGCGTGACGCGCACGTCGTCGACCCGGGCGGCCGCCACCATCGCATGGGCGAGATGCGCCTCGACCAGGCCGGCCGGCATGTCGGTCAAACCATCCGAGGATGCGGGGACGGCCGTGGGATCGACCGGGCTGGCAGTGATCACAGCGGCGGTGGCGACCGCCACTGCCGCGCTGGACTCGGCCTGCCGCAATCGACCTCGCAGCACGTAGGCGAGAGCCATCGCCCCGGACGCCGATGCCTCGACCGTCCGCAGACCGCCATCCCGGGCCGCCGCCATCGCCTCCCGCAACGCCTCCAGCGCCAGGTCGGGACGGCCGAGCCAAAGCTCCGCCCGCCCGCGCGCACACCAAGCCACAGCCGCCACGATCCCGTCGGGACCACCCACGCCCCCGCCACCGCTGGTCGATCGCGCGACGATCCCGGCCGGGCGGTCCGGCTGGGCCCCACCGACGACGGAGCCGGGGCGGGCCGCGCCTTCCCCAACGTGATCATGTCGAACACCGGACGGCTCCAGTCCGGGACCTTCGGCGCCCCCGATGGCCCCGATGGGACCGGCAGGACCAGCAGGGCCGGCAGGACCAGCAGGCAGGAACCGGGGATCTCCCGGCGGCCGCACGCCGACGGGCGGTCGTGGCCGGACCTTCCCCGCGGCCTCCGCCCGCCCCGTCACGCCGGCAACCGCCGGATCAACCGGCTGTGGCACGGCGCCCGGCCTGCCCGGGGACCGTAGCAACCGGCGGGTGATACTCAGCATCTCCTCGCACGCCCCGGCGAGCTCCGCCCGGCGCAGGTCGACAAGATCGGCTCGGACCACGAGCGCGCGACGACGGGACACGACCGCCGCGGCGATGCTCCCCCGGGCCACCTGCAGGCATCTGGTGGCCGCCCCCACCTGTCCCTGGCCCAGCCGGCCCACGGCGGCGACCAGTGCGCACTCCGGCGACCACAAGGCCGGGGAGTCCGGCATCGCCGTCATGATCGAGCCGAACCCCGCGGCGCCGCCGTGCAGGGCGTCCACCATCTCGGGCCCATCGACGAGCAGGCAGGCCGCGTACCACCAGTCCCCGGCATGCGCGGCGTGATGTACCGCATCCGTCGTCCGACGGTGCGCGGCGAACCAGATCGCGGCTCGCAAGTGGAGCTCATCGGTGTCCTCGTCGCCGTCCGCGGCCAACGCGGAACGCAGCACCGCGGCAAGCAGCCGGTGAAAGCGGAACCATCCGCCGTCGTGGTCGAGCTCAACCACGAAGCCGTCGGCGCGCGCGAGTGCCGCCAGAACTTCCTTCCCGCTCACCCGCGCACCTACCGTGGGTGCCGGCGTGTCCCCGGGGCCGCACTCGCCGGGCGGGCCCATCGCCATGCTCGCGGCGTCGGCGTCCGGCGGCGGCGCGGCACGCGAGCCGGTATCCGCCGCCAGGGCGCCCGCATCCATCCGCTCGGCCGCGACGGCGTCCGCCAGCGGCCCGGTCATGCGCTCCAGGACACTGGTCCGCAGGAGGAAGCGGCGTACCGGCGGCGGCTTACCGGCTATCACCTCGGCCTGCAGGAAATCGGCGATCGCGGGATGGCCGGCCACGGCGCCGGACAAACCAGCCGTGTCACCGAGGCCACCGGACGGGGATGCGACGGCCGCTTCCCACCGCCCATCCGCCCCCGGCAGTGGTCGTCGCTCCCGTGCGGCGAGCGCCCCGGCCGCCAGCCGCAGCCCGGCCGCCCAGCCCTCGGTGACGTGCACGAGACCGCTCACCGTCGCGGGCGACGCCGTGATCTCCTGCCGGCCCAGGAGGGCGGCGGCCTCCGCCCGGGTGAAGGCGAGATCCGTCGGGCCGATCTCGGTGACCCACCCGGCAGCCCGCAGCCGGTGCAGCGCCACGGGCACCGTCCGGCCCACCAGAATGATCCGGGCCCGGTCCGCGGCCGCGTCGATCAGCAGTTCGAGGCCGTCGAGGTCCGAACGCCGGGTGATCAGATGCACGTCGTCGAGGATCAGTATGAAGGACGCCGGGAGGTCGGCGAGGATGTTGGCGAGCCATCGGTAACGCCGATCACAAAGATCGTCGGCCGCGGGACCGTACCGGCTCCCAAGGCCCTCACCGGCCGGGAGCAGACCGTGTCGTCCCAGCCCGTGCAGCAGCTGCGGCCACAGTGGGAGGCCCGGCTCCCCGCCACGCGGGCCGGGGACGACCGCCGGATCGACCCGCACCCACACGATCGGCGTCTCCCCCCGCCGGCCCGCGGCCCAGGCCGCGACCAGCACCGTCTTGCCCGAGCCGGCCGGGGCCCGCACCACCGTGAGGGGCAGGGCGGTAGCGGCGTCGAGTGCGTCGAGCAGCCGTGGTCGATCGACATGACCCGGCGGGGTCGGCGGGGGGACGAACCGGTTCAGGAGCAGCGGCAGGCTTTCGGGACCGTCCGCGGGATCCTCCTCCCCGGGACGGAGAGCGGCATCCTCCGGACGGAGGGGCCGCCGACCCTCAAAGACGGCGGGACGGGTCCGGACGGAACCGGACATCGGTGACTGTTCGTCGAGCATCCGCACCACCCCCAGCGACAAGCTCGCGCTAGGTAGTGGTACGCCTACTCGGGCGACCGGGCAACCGGGCAACCGATCCGCACCGCCCGCCGTCGAGGGACACCCCGCCCGAGACCCGGCCCTCAGGCCGCGCAGTCCGAGCAGACGACGTGACGGACGTCCGCGAGCTGGCTGCGGTGCTGCACCAGGAAGCATCGGGTGCAGGTGAACTCGTCGGCCTGCCGGGGAAGTACCCGCAGCGACAGTTCCTCGTCGCGTACCTCCGCATCCGGAAGGTCCAGCTCGGCCTCGAGGGCGTCCATGTCGTCCCCCAGGTCCGCTGCCGCACCGGCGCGCTGCGCCTTGAGCGTCTCCAGGCTCTGTTCCTGGAGCTCGTCCTCCTCGACATCCGTGCTTCGCCGAGCGTCGAAGTCACGAGCCATGCGTCTCCTTCCTTTCCCTGCCATCGTTCACCCAATGGGTATGCCAACCCATCGGTCTTGGGTTTGGCCGAGCGTGAGGAGCCATGGAACACGGCACCTCAGGACATCGGCTGGTTACAGTACGCAGTGACCCCAAGGATTGAGGTGACGCGATGCCCTGTGTCCGCATTTCCGGGTGCCTCCACCACATCCAAGGGTCCCGGCCGGAACGCGGATCTCCAGAGCCGAGCGAACGATACGGGGGCGGAACCGCGTCAGGCCAGGCAGCACCAGGCTGGCGCGGTGTCACTCCCGCCACAGCCATGATCAAACATCACGACTCCGGTGGACCGCCCGCATCTCGATCGATGCGGCACCGTACACCACCTGGACGCCGCGCCGTCATCGGATGGTCGGAAAGGGCCACGCAAGCCTGGGGGCCGACCAGCCGGATCTAGAGATACAGACCTGTCAGGCCATCGTCCAACCGCTCCGCCGCGACGGCGTGCACGTCCCGCTCCCGCAACAGAACGTAGGTGGTCGAGCGCAGCTCCACCTCGGCCCGGTCCTCGGGGTCGAACAACACCCGATCGCCAACCTGGATGGTCCGCACGGCCGTCCCCACCGCGACGACGTCCGCCCAGGACAGGCGCTTCCCCATATGCGCGGTCGGGGGGATGACGATGCCCGCCTTCGACCGCCGGTCCACGGAATCCTCACGCGGCTCGACCAGCACGCGGTCGTGCAGGAGCCTGATTGGCAGCGCGCCGGACTGCATGACACCCGATTGCGTGCCCACCCCAGCCGCGCCGACCCCGTTGACACCGCCGGACACAACGTTCACAGGGTCGGACACTACCCGCCTTCCAATCACCGGTGACACCCCAGGCGGCATTTCACGACCGCCCGATCGACCGACCACGTCCGCCGGCCGGGACTTCCCACGCCTCCCGGCCGGCATCCATACACCCCACACCTCCCCACCGGAGGGCCCGCCCGGCCGTCCTGATTCCCCGCCAACGTTCCGCCGGGGAATGCCCTCGGGTGACGGGACGCGACGGAGAACGCGATACCCCCACTTCGCCTTATCGGAGCAGAGCCAGCCGAACCTCCCCGGATGGGGAATGGTCTCCCAACGCGGTATAAGCTGCCGCCCATCGCCGCCCGGGCTGGCGCTGACGGGGGGCGAGCCGGTCACCCCTCGATCGTCCGTTGGCGCCCAGGTAACCGTCGGCACGTAACGAACCTCAGGGATGGGGCACGATCATGGCATTGCGCATCAGCGTCGACCTCGATGGGCTACGCTGGGCCGATCTGTTCCGCTTCGTCGATCTCGCCCGCAGCGGCGGCATCAGCGCGGAGGACCAGGTTGACGTCATCACCTACGGCAGTGACCCGATGTCGGTCAGCCTGTCGGCCCGCATCTACCCGGTCTCCGAGGGGTTCCTCTCCACGGAGCAGTCGGATGCATCCGGCGACAGCATGCGCAGCGCCCCGCTCTCGGTCAGCCCCGGGTCCGGCAGCCCCAACGGCTCGGGGTTCGCCTACGACGGTTCCACCGACCGCACAGCCTCGGCCAACGGTGCCCACTACCCGGCGTTCGACAACGCCGCGGACCGTGCGGTCCCGCAGAGCAGCAACGGCCTGCCGTCCTCCTACGGACCCGGGTACGACGGATCCGCCGAGCGGGGCCTCCAGGCGGCGG
Source organism: Frankia sp. CgKIO3 (assembly GCF_977946435.1). Taxonomy (NCBI): domain Bacteria; kingdom Bacillati; phylum Actinomycetota; class Actinomycetes; order Frankiales; family Frankiaceae; genus Frankia; species Frankia sp. CgKIO3. Next base: position 45,116 of record NZ_CDWTMO010000008.1, read on the forward strand.
GGGGTGGGCACTACCCCGCGTTCGACGGCCAGCCCGACCGCATGCCGCCGGGTGCGGGCGGGCAGTTCGCGGGTTTCGAGCCGTTTGACCGGTCCGCGCCAGGCAAGGAGCCCGGAGGTGCCTCCGGGCAGGTCGAAAGTCCCTACATCGAGGAGTTCGCCAGGCTTCAAGAGGGTCTGATGCGGCAGGTCCGCCGCACGGACGAGGTCCGGCCGGATCGGTCCTGATCTGCGATTAGCGCCTCCACGCGGCCACGCCGTCCGGACTCCGACTCGGACTCCGGCTCGGCATGACCATGCGGCCCGTCCCGGCGAACCCGCTTCCCATCCTTACCGCACGTAAGGGAGAGGGAACCATCGGCGGCATCTGGCACCGCGGGTCAGAAGCGGAACGTGAGTCAGCAGTGACGGTGAACCCGAACGGGCTACACCCTTCGTGCCCGCTGGCCCGCTATGGTGCATGCTGCCGGTGATGGAGGATTCGCGCCTTGCTGACGTCGAGCAGTATCACGGGCGGCTGCGCTCCGAGCTCGACGTCATCGCCCGTGGGCCGGTCCTGGTCGGCCCGAAGATCGTCGAGCATATTCACTCGCTGATCACCCTCATCGACTTTCATCAGCCGAATGAGTTCGACCTCTGTCTGAGCTGCGACCGTCTCTGGCCCTGCGCGTCGATCATCGCGATCACCGGCATGTCACCGGGCGCCGCACCGGACAGCCGGGCGGTCGACGAGGAGGTCGACGAGGAGGATGAGCAGGCCGCGGGCATCGGGCGAGCGGTCGCCGGACGGGCATCCGGCCGATCGGGTCCGGTCGCGTCTCCCGGCGCGGAACACCCCGGCCCGGATCCCCGGCCGGTGGCCCCCGAGGGGCGGGGAGCCCGTCCCGGGCCACCCCACCGCGAGCACCCCGCCACCGGCGACGAGGCCAGGATGTTCCCTCCGGCGCGCCCCGCGGCCAGGCCGCCCGCGCCACCGCCACCGCCGCCACCGCAGTCACCGGTCAGGCCGCCTGCCCCAGTTCCTGGACAGTTCCCCGAGCCGATGCCCGGGGCAGCTGCCCACCTGTCCATGGGGTCCCCGGCAGACTCCGACCACCCGCCGTCCGGGGGACACTCCGACCGTTCGGGCTACCCGCCCCCGGACGCCCACCCCGCCCAGCGGGGTGCTCCGCGGCCAACCGGTGCCCGGCCACGACTGCCCGGCGGGCGGCAACATGCTCCGAACGGATACTCCTCGGACCGGTATCCGACGGGCGGGTACCCCACGGACCGGGACCGGGACCGGTCCACCGCGGACAGCTACCCGCCGGCCGTAAACCCATCGGTGGCCCGGGGCGATGTCGTCGTGCCGTCGTCCCGGCCCGCTCCCTCGATCTCCGGTCCGGTCGAGATGGCCACGGCCAGGGTCGAGACGCCGCGCCCGATGACCGGAACCGGAACCGGGCCGGGCGGCCCGTCAGACCCCGGTCACGCGGTGCCGGGGCCCGGACGCCACCAGGGCCGGCCATCACCCCAGCCGGGGCCGACGCCGCCGGAATCCATCCGGTCGGGATCTATGCAGCCGGGATCTATGCATCGCGGGCAGCCCGACCGCGGGCAGCCGGGCCCGGCCGAGTCCCCGGGACGCCCCGCGGGGAACAGGGCGAGAGCCTGGGTAGACCGTCCCCGAGCACCGGAGCGACGCGTGGAACCGGGTGGGCAACCGACGAGGGACCGGCCCGGCCCACGGCCCATCGGCCGTCCCGACCATCCCGGGCCGACCTCCGATCGGAACCCGACCCCGCCCGACGGGCGCGCCCCGGACGGAACCGGTGGTGTACCGCACGGCTCCGGTCGCCGGTACGCGCAACCCGGGATCGACCCGCCGAACTCGTCGCACCCCGGTCGGGCTGCCATGCCGCGAACGGCCGCACGAGCGGATGCGGATGCGGACATGGTGCCGCCTCCCCGCGGCAACCTATCGGCGGCGGCGGCCCGCATCGACCAGACCGCGGTCGACGAGGTCACGCGGGCCTGGATGGCTCGCCGCGAGTCGGTGCTGGACGGCATCGACGTCATCTGACGCCATCCCCCGACGCGGTCACCCGCTCGGCCGTCCCAGCGGGGGAGGCCGACCCGCCCCGGCGCGGCTCCCCGGCCCGACGCCCGGCCGGGGAAACGCCGACGCCGTCCTCGGCGCGTCGCGTCGCCCGGACGTCCCGGTCGCGGTATCCAGATGCATCGCGTGGCCGTTGCCTGGCTCGACGACCACAGAGGGTCAGGTTTGGGGGGGCGGTCATGGTGGCAGTAACGCGACGCGGCAGACCCCCGCACCGGGATGATGACCGTGCCTGACGACCCCACGGAAGGTGAGGCGTGGCCGAAGCTCTCAGCGCACGCTTCGACCTGCCCGCCGATCCCCGTGCCGCCAGCCGAGCCCGCCGGCTGGTCACCGAGCTGCTCGCCGCTTGGGGCCGCCCGGAGACCGTCGAGGTCGCGCAGCTGCTCGTCAGTGAGGTCGTGACGAACGCGGTGCGCTTCGTCGGTGCCCGCGCCGTCCTGTGCCTCACGCTGTCCCTGCGCGACGACCGGATCCGCATCGCGGTCGACGACGGAAGCTCGCTGTGGCCGGTGCTGAAACCCGCCCACGATGACGACGAGTCGGGCCGGGGCATGCATCTGGTCGCCGCGCTGGCGATACAGTGGGGTGTCGTCGAGATGCCGGACACCCGGGGGTCAGGCAAGCAGGTCTGGTTCGACCTGCCACGCCAACAGGATCCGATCGAGGCGGTTTGCGGCTCCTGACCAGGGCCGCCGACCGATTCCTCCCGAAGCGTCGTCGCGCGACTTCCGGTGGCTAGGTTAGCAATAAGGATGCTTCAGCTGCTGTTCAGCCAAGCCGCATACCGTCGAGCCGCGTACCGTGACGTACGTCTCCTCTGCATCACGACCGTGATCGCACCTGTCGATCCTACGGGGGTAGTCATCGAGACTCCGGTCCTGCTCGGCGCTGACAGCGCCGAGAGCGCCGCGCCCGCGCCCCCGCTTCCACCACCGGCGGTGTTGACCCGGCAGCTACTACGACGCTCTGGTGCCCACCCGGGCGGCAACTCCGACGACGTGGCTGCAACGGCACCGACCTCTGCAACGGCACCGAGGGTCGAGCTCGTCGCCTCCCCGGCCGGTGACGCCCACGTCTTCGCCGAGCCGCTCGCGCTCCGTCTCGGGCCGGTCCGATCGGCCCGGTCCCGGCGACGCAACGTCCTGCTCGCCGGTATGCTCGCCGTTCCCCTCACCATCCTGGCCGTGCGCTTCCGCGGCGACATGGCCTCACGGCTGGCCGGCGTTCCCGCGCCCCGCTGGCACTGGCTCGTCATCTGCGCGCTCTCCTCGGTCCTATTCTACTTCGCCAACGGCCTGTCCACGCGGGCGGCCAGCGGCCTGCGGCTCGAGCTACGCACCGCGACCGGCCTGCAGGTCGCGGCAGCGGCGGCGAACCGGATCGTGCCCGCGGGTCTCGGGGCCATCGTGGTCCATCTGCGTTTCCTGGAACGGCGCGGGATGACGCGTCCCGCGGCCTTGGCGGCCATCACGTCAATCAAGGTGGCCGGCGGGGTGGCGCACCTCGGGGGCATCGTCCTGGTCGCCGGCACCCTCAGCGACTCGGGCATCGGCGCGGCCCTGGCTAACCCGCTGCGGTCCACTGTCCAGGGGCTCGGGCCGGGGCCGTTCGTGCTCGGCTGTGGGGCGGTCTGCGCGCTCGTGACGGGCACCGTGGCCCATCCGCGGATCCGGTCGAAGGCCCGGCCGGCAGTGCGGGCCTTCGACACTCATCTGAAGATCCTCGCCCGTTCCCCGTGCCGGACTCTGGTGCTGCTGCTGTCCCAAATAGGGACACGCTTCTTCCAGATCCTCGCGCTCGCCTGCACGGTCTGGGCATTCGGCACCAGCATGACGTTGATGTCCGTTGCCGGGGTCTACCTCATCGGCTCGATGGTAGCCGGCGCGGCGCCGACAGCCGGCGGCATCGGCGCGATCGAACCGGCACTCGCCTTCGGGCTCGCGGCCGCGGGTGGTACAGCGGCGTCCATGTTCACCGCGGTCCTCGTCTACCGCCTGATCAGCTTCTGGCTGCCGGTGCTGCCGGGGATCCTCATGCTGGCCTGGCTGCGCCGCACCGGCGACCTGTAGGCGGGGGGCAGGGGGTCGGCGCGACCGCGGCCCGGGAGCGGCCCAGGCG
>NZ_CDWTMO010000009.1:0-48975 GCF_977946435.1 Frankia sp. CgKIO3
CTTCCCGTAGACCCGACATAGAATAATCAAGTTATTTCAATGCAAATCCCAAGCCCACGTCTGAGGGCACGACACCGGAAGCGGCCGAGCAGCGTGCGCGGCATCTGGCTTCGGTGACGTACTTCGCGGCCATGTCCGAAGTGGTCTTCGCGTCGGCGTGGGGCGATGGCAGCGACTTCCCCACCCTTCGCAAGATCATGGACGTGGCGAACTGTGCCGATGACCTTGGTCGTGCCGGCGTGTTCTCGACAGTGGCTCAGCAGACGTACGGCGGCAAGTACGGATCACGCCGTGTCATGATCAAGACTCGGGACGCCGCACGCGCGGAGGCCCGCGAACTGTCTGCGCGCTGCGACGCCATCCGCGATGACCTCGCCCATCGCGACCGGCCAACGAAGCGTACCCCTGAGCACTGACCCCGTCTCTCGTCCTCACGGAGCCTCCGAGCGCCACGCTCGGAGGCTCCGCCCATTTCACCAGCGAATCCCGCTGGTCCCGCTGGCTCCGCCGGTCGCGGTGGTCGGGCCGGTCGCGTTGGCGCGCCGCGGTTCGTGCCTGGTCGCTTTCCTGCCCGCCCGCCTTCCTACCTTCCTTCTCGCCTCCGGGCTGTCCTGGCGTGGTGTGGTTTCTATCGTCCGGTTCCGCCTACTTGGCCTGGTTCAGCCCGGCATTGTCGGCTCCTGGCCGAGCGAGTTGGTTCCGCCGCGTCGCGCGGGCCGCCGATTCCGCGCGGCCGTCCGCCGTTCACGCCTGCGCCGGTCGCGTGTGGGCTGCGGTCGGGTTGATGTCCGGTCAGAGGGCGGCTGGGTCCGGTTGCTGACCGGGGGTCGGGTCCGGACCCGGATCTTTGGGCTTCGAGTGGGGCCGGTCTGCGCCCCCGCTGGACGATCGGGCCGGCGCTCGTGCCGTTCTTTGGGTAAGGCCGCCGATTGATGCGGCGGGTGGGTAACCCGCTCGTCGAACAGGCCGCCGTCCGGTCGGCGCGGCGCTGCGTTCGGCGCTGGGGCCTGATCGGTCCGAGGCATCGGGAGCTGCCTTGTCGGCGCGAGGCGTTTCCATCGCTGGGAAAGGGAAGCCATGTCTACTGGGTACGCCTCCGGCCAGCTCGGATGCCTGGTTTTCGCTGCCAGCGATCAATAGTCCAACCGAACTATTGATCGCTGGCATGTCGCGGCTGGTGTTATTGCGGCGAGTGTGAAGTCATTTTCCAAGATTTTTGGGAAGGTGCCGGCGGGGCCTGTCGCGCGGGCCGCTGGCACTATGCCAGCGGCTGCTGTGCACCGCCGGCAAACTTCACAGCATCACAGCATCACAGGTCAGAGGACTGCTGGGCAGGTTGGAGTGTGCCGCTGGTGGCGGCCCGTCGCCGGGCGAACGAGCTTGTCTGGATGGATCCGCTGTGCCGTTGCTGGCTGCCAGTGATCTTTGTTGGGCGTGGCGCGGAAGATCGTGCTGGCTTTTCGCTGGGCTCGATGTGGTTCGCTGAGGCCCATCCGAATTCGTGGCACCCGGAAAGGGCTCCGCGCTATGTCCGATGAGAAGTTCTCCTTGTATCCACGCGAGCGATTGACACCTGGTTTGGCGCTCACGCTGTGCTGGAGATCGCCTGCGGCTGCTACACGCTGATCACCGTCGCCGTCCCAGCGTCCCTGACCCTGGGCTGACCCCAAAACGTCGGCCGTCGCGCGGATCGCGCGCCAGCGTGGTGGACCTGTCCGCTTGGCGGCCTACCTACTGCCCACGCGCGATGCGCGATGATCGTCGCAGGCCCCTCGGCGGTCGCCACGCGGGCGGCGGCTGGGCGGCGACGGCGAGCCGCGCAGGCGATCTTCGGACCGGGCTGGTCGCCACGTCTGGTGATCATCGAACTATCGGACTAGTTCATGCGCACTATTTTTTCACCGTGAATGCACGTCACGGTATATTTCGATCTTTCAACCTGGTCCCCCGGTGGGTGGGCCCCATTTTTACTATCCGTGCCATGGAAATGACGCCTCCATGCGCTCCATTGCCCCCGCAGGCCTCGCGATCGATTGAACAACGCTCGAACAACTCTGAAGATCGACTGGCAAAAATGGGGCCAAAAACAGGATTCCTCTATAGCGGCGTTCCGTGCCGCGCGGAAGGAGGACCGCCTCGTGACCGACCCGGCCAACGTTCACCCGGACCGTCCCGACTCTCCCTACCTGTCGCCCCCCATGCGCCCGACATCGCCTGCGGCACCGCAGCCAGAGGGCCCGCTCCCCGTCCCCTCGCCCTCAGTACCGGTCCGGACGCCGGTCGATTCGTCGCCCGCAGGAAAGGACTTGGGAGGTGAGTCCGGGTCCGGACCCGGACCTTTTCCCGGTCAGTTCTCCGCCTCCGTCGTTGACGGGAATCCAGACTCGGTCGGAGCGGTCCTGTGCCCGCGATCCATTCCCGGATCGGAGTATTTTCCGTGCTTGTTGGGTTCCCTTCCGGCCCGTCCGGGTGTTACCTTTGTTGTCGATGAGCCGGATACTGCCCCGTGCCCTGCTGGGAGCGGCTGCCCGATCCTGGCCTCCTCTGCCTCTGCCTCTGCCTTTCCTGCGACGTCTGGAGGCTCTGTGACGGCTGCCGGCACCCCCGCTCCCCTCGACAACCCGGACACCGATGGCGGCGAGCCGCCAATCGCCCGGCGCGACACTGGCCACCCTGGCCAGATCGGACAGCCCTCCGCCGTGGACGGCGTCCCGGCGGCAGAAAATCCCCACGGGTCAATGGGGAAGAGGACGGAGGCGGAGAACGAGGGAGTCGTCGCGCTGCGACCCCCTTCGGAAGGCGGGCGGGGACGGCCGGGCCGGCGGTGGGTGTTTCACGGCGAGATCGAGACGATCAGCGGCCCGGGGCCGCCCGGCTTCGGGCGGAGTTCGTGGGTGCGATCCGGGACCTGCTGCTTTGGGACGCTGGCGAGGCCACCGGCAACCGTGGATCAGATGAGGAGGCAGCATGAACGATCCTGGACGACCGTCCCGGAGGGCCGGACGGGACCGTCCGGGACCCGGGCCGGCGAGCCGGGCGGCGGATCCGGCGCTGCGCGGGTTGTCGGATCTGGCGGTGTCGCCGTTCGCGTTGCCGCTGGCGGGGTTGGATCGGGAGATCCGGGTCGCGTTCGCCGGGCGGACCTCGACCGAGGAGTAGCAGGACCCCCGCCAGTCGTTGATCCGCCAGCTGGACCGGGCGAAGTCCGCGCTGCCGGAGTCGTGGGTGATCGTCGCGCACTTCTACGACGTGGAGTCGGGCCGCAAGGAACTCGATCAGCGCGGCCACGGGGCCGACGTGTCCCGGTTCGACATCCCGATTCCCCGCGACGGTGGCATCGACGACCTGCTGGCCGAGGCGGATCATCCGAACTGCCGGTTCGATGCGGTGATCTGCGAGTCGATGTCGCGGATCACCCGGCGGATGTACGAGAACCTTGCGATCGAACGCCGGCTCGAACAGACCGGCGTTGCGCTGCTGGCGTGGAACGAACCGATCAAGGTCGACGGGCCGCGGGCCTCCGCGATCCTGCAGCGGCGGATCAACCAGTCGGTCGCCGAGTACGAGGTCTGGAACACCCTCGAGAGTAGCTGGGGTGGGCTGTGCACCCATGTCCGCGACGGCTGGAACATCGGCAAACCGCCCTACGGTTACCGGCCGAAGAACTATCGGCATCCGAACTCGATAAAAGCCGACCGGGGTGCGACCAAGACCCGCCTCGAACCCGACGGGGCACGCGGGGAGACAGTCACGCAGATCGCGCACTGGCGCTACTACCGCAAGCTCGGCTATGGCGAGATCGCCGAGCAGCTCAACGCCGACCTGGAGCGCTACCCCCCACCCGAGCCGCCTGGCGGGGCCCGCCGGGCACGAGGGGCATGGTCGAAGTCCACGGTGGCCGATCTGCTGCGTAACCCGAAATACACCGGCTATCAGGTATTCAACCGGCGGGCGACCCGGTCCCGACATGGGGCGGTCAACGGGCCGGAGAAGTGGGTGTGGTCATCCGAACCTGTCCACGAACCCCTGATCCCGAAGTGGATGTACGACGAGTTCAACGCCAACCGGCAGACCCGACGCGGCTCCCGCGAGCACAACGAACTCAACCGCCACCCCGCGACCAAACGGACCTATGTGTTCCGGGGCATGATCCACTGCACCTGCGGGCGGCGGATGTTCGGAACCGTCCGCGATCCCAGCGCACCTGTCTGGTACAAGTGCTGGCCCCGAGCGAACAACCGGGGCCGTGACGACAAGTTCGCCGGACACCCCAAGAGCGTCCGTATCCGCGAAGACGTCCTTGAAGCCGCGATCGCCGACTTCTACGCCGAACGCGTCTTCGGGCGCGACAGGATCGCCCTCCTGAGCGCCGAACTCGCGACCTACGACGACCGAGCCGAGCGGGAACGAGCAGCCGAGCGAGGCCGGCTCCAGAAGAAGATCGACGAACTTGATCGCAGGCAGGGCAACCTGCTCCGCCAGGCGCAGGACGGCGACCCCGACGACCCGTTCACCCAGGGACTGCGCAGTAGCTACAACCAGCTCGACGCAGAGCGTAAGACCGTCCTCGGAAAGATCAAGGATCTCGAAGCGGCGGACGAAACCGAGCCCGACCGGCCAGGCCAAGACAGCCTCGCGCTCCTCGGCGCCCTCCCGGAGCTGCACCTCAAGCTCCGCCAGGCGCCGGAAGCGTTGCAGCGACGCCTCTACGAAAGCACTCAGCTCACCGTCCACCTCGATCACGAAAGGCAGGAGGTGCACATGATGATCAAGATTCCGGTGGCAGACCTCGACAAGGTCGCTCATCTGGCGGGAGTGACGGCCGCCGCCCCCGGGCCGCCCCCGGCAGCCACTGGGCATCCACGGCGCGTAGATGCTGTACGTACCCCGGGTGGGATTCGAACCCACACTGTCGGTGGTTTGAGCACCGTCTCTCTGCCGTTGGAGTACCGGGGCCGGCGGGTGGAGCGTGTTGGATCAGACGTAACAGGGGCGAGTTGGGGCAAGTGGAACGGGCGGAGGAACCGGGCGGGACGAGGGCGAGGAGATCGCCGTCGAACCTGGCCGGAACCTCTCCTTGAAGACTCTATCCGGGTAGGGTGCGTTTCGACCTCCAGCCCTCCGTGCCCGGGGCGGGACGGCCACCCCGATCGTCCGTCCTGTCACACTAGGGACGCACCTCCGAGACCAGGAGTCCGACTCGATGAGCCAACCCTCCTCGAACCCGCGCCGGGTTCTGATCGCCGAGGACGAAGCGCTGATCCGGCTCGACCTCAGGGAGATGCTCCAGGAGGAGGGCTACGAGGTGGTCGGGGAGGCGGGCGACGGCGAGATGGCCGTCAACCTCGCCGGCAAGCTCCGCCCCGACCTGTGCATCCTCGATGTGAAGATGCCGAGGATGGACGGCATCGAGGCCGGCGCGAAGATCGCGAAAGACCGTATCGCTCCCGTCGTCATCCTCACCGCCTTCAGCCAGCGGGAGCTGGTGGAACGTGCCCGTGAGGCCGGCGCCATGGCCTACGTGGTCAAGCCGTTCCAGAAGAAGGACCTGCTGCCCACGATCGAGATGGCGATGAGCCGGTTCACCGAGATCGTGAGCCTCGAGGCCGAGGTGGAGGACCTGCAGGGGCGCCTGGAGGCTAGGAAGATCATCGAGCGGGCCAAGGGCGTGTTGCAGACCGAGCACGGCATGACCGAGCCGGATGCCTTCCGCTGGATTCAGCGCACCTCGATGAACCAGCGCCGGACGATGCGGGCGGTCGCCGAGGCCGTGCTGTCGGGTGAGGCGTTGCCGGGCTCGTGACCTCCGTGTCCGTGATCCCGGAAGCCGGGTGAGCGATTCGTCGCGGGCGTCTCTCGCGTCGATGGCCGGTTCGATCGGGCGGTGGACCCGGGCCAGATCGCGCACCGGTCGCGGGCGCGCGGCGCTCGCGGCTCTCGCCGTCCTGATCCTCGCGGTGCCCTCGGTCCTGGGGTTCACGCTGGCCGCCAGCCTTGGCGCCGGCGATGACGCCGACGGCGGCGCTGGCGGCGCCGGCGTCATCCGGGTCGCCACCCTCGGTGTGATGGCGCCGCTGTCCGGGGATCTCTCCACGGACGGGGTGAGCGCGCGCAACGCCGTCACGCTCGCGGTCGACGAGGCCAACAAGTCCGGGGCCATCCCGGGCTGGCGCATCGAGCTGTCCGCCCACGATGACTTGTCCCGTCCGGACGGGGGAGCGCAGGCCGTGGACGCCTTCGTGGCGAACGATCAGGTCATCGGCGTGGTCGGGCCGCTGAGCTCACTCGTCGCGAAGGTGTCCTTGCCCACGCTGAGCGCCGCGGGCATCCCCGTCGTCTCCCCGTCGAACGCGGACCCGACACTGACCGATTCCGGTTCCCGGCCGCGCACCCGGCCCTTCCCGTTCTACTTCCGCCTGGCCGGAACGGACGAGCGCCAGGCCCGGGTCGCCGCCGAGTACGCTGTCAGGACGCTCGGCCGCAAGCGTATCGCCGTCGTCGACGGCGAACCGAGATACGGCACGACCCTGGGCGCCCGCTTCGCGGCGCGCGCCGCCGCCCTCGGCGCGTCGGTGACATCGGTATACCAGGTCCGGGGGGACGAGACGGATGGATCCGAGATCGCCGGCACCGCGCGGGCGATTGAGGAGGACGCCCCCGATCTGGTCTATGTCTCGACGGGTGCGGCCTTCGCCGGGAAACTGCGGGCCCGGCTCGCCGACGCGGGAACGTCGATCCAGGTACTCGGTTCGGACGCGTTGCTCGAGTCCCGCTACACCGACGAGGCGAGGTCGGCGGCCGACGGCGACCTGATCATCGGTCCGCTGGTCCCGCCGACTCGGCTGCCGTCCTCAGGCGCCTTCGTCGCGGACTACTCCGACCGCTTCGGGGGACCGGCGGATGACGAGGGCAGTACCCGTCCAGGGGCCTCGGGCGGCGTGGAATCGCCTGGCACGAGTGGGCGGCCGAGTGGGACCCTGGGCCCGCGGGGCCAGGAGGACCCTGCGGACCTGCGGAGCCAGGAGGATCCAGCGGAGACCGCCTCGCCCGGCCGGGGCGCCACCACCACCCCGAGTGCGGTCCACGGCATCTTGACACCGGCATCGGGGTCGGGGTCGGGCCTGGAGGAGGGGCCCCACGGGCCGCCGGCCGCCGGTACCCGCGGCACGTCCGGGGTGAACGAGCCAGCCGCGGAGCTGGAGCTGCGGCGGGCCGAGGCCATCCCCGCGGTCGCGGCCTATGCGTACGACGCCGCCAGGGCGATCATCCGCGCAGCGGCCACGGTGCTGCCGGGCCGGACGACCGTGGACGCGGCCACCAGGCACGACCTCGTGACGGCGATCGGGAGCGGCTCGTTCGCGGGGATCACCGGCTCCGTCGCCTTCGACCGCTGGGGGGACACCCGATCGCCCACAGTCGTGCTTTACACGGTACTCGGCGGCAGATTCGTCCCGTTGAAGACGGAGAACTGACCGACCGGCGATGACGCTGCGGCGGCTGCCGCAATGGCTGCGGCGACCGGCATCCTCCGACCAGGCCGTTGCGGGTTCTGCCGGGTCGTTCGCTTCTCCGATCAGGTCGTTCGCTTTCGGATCCACCGGCGAAACCTCCTTCAAGTTACGACACGCTCACATTGCGCTTCCCTTCCACTCCTCCGAAGGTTACGTTTTCGTCACTATCCGCTTTCGATCGGTTGCCAATGATGCGGTGGCGGCGGACCGGGTTCTGACGCCGAGGGGGCGGTGGCGGCAGCGATGTGCTGTGGGAGGGCGTGTCATGACGGGTCCTGGACGGCGACGGGGCGTGCCCCGACCGAGCGTGACGCGGTGGGGGCCCTCGGATCCGTGGGTGTGCTGACGGCCGCGGCCGTCCTTGCCGGCTGCGGCGGTGGTGCGTCCGGTGACGACGGGAAAAAGGAATACGTCATCGGCTTTCAGGGGCCGCTCTCCGGCGACAACCAGCAGCTTGGCATCAACGCCTACGACGGGGTGCTGACCGCCGTCGAGCTGGCGAACCGGCGCAAGGATCTGCCGTTCAGGCTGCGCCTGGTCGCCTCGGACGATCAGGGTATGGCCGAGCAGGGGCCCACCGTCGCACAGAAGCTGATCGACAATACGAAGGTCATCGGCGTCGTCGGCCCCGTCTTCTCCGGACCGACGAAGTCGAGTGAGCCGCTCTACAGCAGGGCCGGGCTGCTGTCGGTCAGCCCGTCGGCCACCAATCCGGCGCTTACCGATCTCGGGTTCACCAGCTTCTACCGGGCCATCGCCCCGGACACCGTGCAGGGATCCGCCGCCGCGGAATACCTCGCCAAGGTTGTGAAGGTGGACAAGGTCTACTCTCTCGACGACCGGAGCGAATACGGCACCGGCTTGTCCGGAGCGCTCGAGAAGTCCCTGACCGGCCGAGGAATCCGCGTGATCCACGACGGCATCAATCCGACGAAGGACTACACGTCCCAGGCCACGAAGATCCTCGCCGAGAACCCGGATGCCGTGTATTACTCGGGCTACTACGCGGAACTCGCGTTGCTGACCAGGGCGCTGCGCAGCAAGGGGTACACCGGGAAGGTCGTCAGCGGCGACGGCGCGAACGACGACCAGCTCATCCGCCAGGCCGGTGCCGGCAACGCCGAGGGAATGCTGCTGACCTGCCCTTGCGGTGACCCGAACAGCGATCCTGTGGCGGCGGGGTTCGTCGCCGACTACAAGACGATCAACGCCGATGCGCGGCCTGGAACCTATTCCGGCGAGGCCTATGACGCCACGAACGCCGTCATCGAGGTGCTGCGCGGGCTCGGTAGCGGCGCGATGCGGGAGGCCGTGCTCGCCCGGTTCGGCTCGGTCGACGTTCCCGGGGTCACCAAGCGCATCAGATTCCGGAAGAATGGTGAGGTCGAGGGTTCGACGGTCTACGTGTACGAGGTCCGGGCCGGGAAACGGACCGTGCTCGACCCGGTCAGCTCCCTCGTCAAACCGTGACCCTCGTCAAACCGTGACCGGACGGACCTGACCGATCGGCGGAGCGACGTGACGGAGCGACGTGGTCGACGCGTCGGTCCGCCCGCTCGCGGCGAAACTGTCCGACCCACGGCCTAAACTCGCCGCGTGTCCGTCACCACTTCGTCCCCCACCTCGTCCCCGTCCGGGAGCCCGGCAGCGTCCGCCACTGTGGCCACCACGGCCACTGTGGCCACCGCGGCCGGCCCGGCCGCGCCCTCGCCGAGTCCCGCGCCATCGAGCCCCGCGAAGCCGACCCCGGCGACGCCCCGGTTGTTGCTGCTTGACGGGCACTCGCTGGCCTACCGCGCCTTCTACGCGCTGCCGGTGGAGAACTTCTCCACCACCACGGGCCAGCCGACGAACGCGGTGTACGGATTCACCTCCATGCTCATCAACGTCCTGCGCGACGAGCGGCCGACCCATGTCGCCGTGGCGTGGGACCTGCCGACCCCGACCTTCCGGCACAGCCAGTACGCCGAGTACAAGGCCGGTCGGGCTGAGACCCCGGCCGACTTCGTCGGCCAGGTCAGCCTCATCCACCAGGTGTGCGACGCCCTCGCGGTGCCGGGGGTCAGCGCGCCGGGATACGAGGCCGACGATGTGATCGCCACGCTCGCGACCCTGGGCGCGGCCGAGGGGATGGACGTGCTGGTCGTCACGGGTGACCGTGACACGCTGCAGTTGGTCGACGAGCGGGTGACGGTGCTGATGACCCGCAAGGGCATCAGCGACATGGTCCGCTTCACCCCCGACGAAGTGCAGGCGAAGTACGGCCTGTCCCCGGTGCAGTACCCGGACTTCGCGGCCCTGCGCGGGGATCCCTCCGACAACCTGCCGTCGGTGCCGGGGGTGGGGGAGAAGACCGCCACCAAGTGGATCCAGCAGTTTGGCTCGCTGGCCGAACTGGTCGACCATGCCGACGAGATCGGCGGGAAGACCGGGGCGTCGCTGCGCGCCCACCTGTCCGAGGTCATCCGCAACCGTTCCCTGACGGAGCTGTCCCGTGACGTGCCGCTCGACGTCGTCCCCGCCGGCCTGCGGATGCGGCCCTGGGACCGGGAGGCCGTCCACCAGCTGTTCGACACGCTGCAGTTCCGGGTGCTGCGGGAGCGGCTCTACGCGGCCCTCGCGATCGCGCCGCCTCCCGCCGACGAGGGGTTCGAGATCGAGCTGACCGTGCTCGGGCCGGGCGAGGTGGCCCGGTGGCTCGCCGAGCACGCCCACAGAGCCGGCCGTAACGGCCTGCACGCCCGGGGCACCTGGGGGCGCGGCACCGGCCTGCTCGCCGGTCTCGCGCTGGCTGCGGCCGGCGGTGCCGCGGCCTGGCTCGACCCGACGCTGCTCACCCCCGCGGACGTGGCGGCGCTGGGCGCCTGGCTCGCCGACCCGAACCAGCCGAAGGCCGCCCACGACGTGAAGGGGCCGATGCTGGCCCTGACCGAGCTCGGCCTGCCGCTCGCCGGCGTCACCAGTGACACCGCGCTCGCGGCCTACCTGGCTCTGCCCGGCCAGCGGTCCTTCGACCTGGCCGATCTCGTCGCCCGGTACCTGCATCGCGACCTGTCCGCCGACCCCGTCCCGGGCGGCCAGCAGCTGACCCTCGACGGCTCCGGCGAGGCCGACCAGGCGCACGCGGACGCCGTGCGGGCCCGGGCCTGCCTCGAGCTCGCCGACGCCCTCGACGCGGACCTTGAACGCCGCTCCGCTGCCACCCTGCTGCGGGACATCGAACTCCCGCTGGTCACGGTCCTGGCCGGCATGGAGCGGGCCGGCATCGCCGTGGACTCCGAGCACCTGGCCGAGCTGCAGAAGCGCTACGGCGGCGAGGTCAGCGCGGTCGCCGCGCAGGCCCACGAGATCGTCGGCCGGCCGTTCAACCTGGGCTCCCCCAAGCAGCTGCAGCAGATCCTCTTCGACGAGCTGGGCCTGCCCAAGACCAAGAAGATCAAGACCGGTTACACCACGGACGCCGACGCCCTCGCCTGGCTGGCGGTCCAGTCCGACCATCCACTCCTGCCGGTGCTGCTGCGGCACCGTGACGTGGCCCGCCTCAAGACGGTCGTCGACTCGCTGATCCCCATGATCGACGACGCCGGGCGCATCCACACCACGTTCAACCAGACGATCGCCGCGACCGGCCGGCTCTCCTCCGCGGACCCGAACCTGCAGAACATCCCGATCCGGACGGCCGAGGGGCGCCAGATCCGCCGGGCCTTCGTCGTCGGCGCGGGCTACGAGACGCTGCTGACGGCGGACTACTCGCAGATCGAGATGCGGATCATGGCTCATCTCTCGGGTGACGAGGGCCTCATCGAGGCGTTCGGCTCCGGCGAGGACCTGCACACCTTCGTGGCCGCCGAGGCGTTCGGCCTGCCGGTCTCCGAGGTCGACCCGGAGTTGCGCCGGCGGATCAAGGCGATGTCGTATGGCCTGGCCTACGGGTTGTCCGCGTTCGGCCTCGCCGGGCAGCTCGGCATCGCGCCGGACGAGGCCCGGGAGCACATGGACGCCTACTTCGCCCGGTTCGGCGGGGTCCGCGACTTCCTGCGTGGGGTCGTGGAACGGGCTCGCAAGGACGGCTACACTGAGACGATCCTCGGCCGCCGTCGTTACCTGCCCGATCTGACCAGTGACAACTCCCAGCGGCGGCAGATGGCCGAGCGGATGGCGTTGAACGCGCCGATCCAGGGTTCCGCCGCGGACATCATCAAGATTGCGATGTTGGGGGTCGACCGGGCGTTGCGTGCCGGGGGGTACGCCTCCCGGCTGCTGCTCCAGGTGCACGACGAACTCGTCCTCGAGATCGCGCCCGGCGAGTACGAGGCGATCGAGCGGCTAGTCCGGGCCGAGATGACCTCCGCGTACACCATGTCGGTGCCGCTCGACGTGAGCGTTGGCGCCGGCCGCACCTGGGACGACGCGGCACACTGAGCGTTCCTGTCACTGAGCGTTCCTGGCGCTGAGCGTTTCTGTACCCCGGATGTCATTTTTGTGCCGAATTATTCCGCTGGTTTCCCGGATTTCCCGTCGTATCCGGTATCGGTCGAGGAATTGTACCGAGCCGTGAAATTGTATCGGTGCCGTGAAATCGCATCGGTGCCAGGAAACTGCTGGCCGTGATGTCGGTCACGCCGGATCGACGGCTATGTTGGAAGGAAACCTGACCCGGTCCTGTCGCCGTCGTGCACCGTGATCTCTCGGATGCGGGGTCGCCGCGACACCCGGGGCGACGTCCCGCTCGGTGCGGTTCGTCTCCGTTCGGCCCGCCTGATCCGCTCGGTCCGTTCGGTCGGGCTCATCGCGGGTCAGTGCGGGAGGAAGCTGTTTTTGATCAGCGGGTGTACGTTCGCCGGCCGTCGGCGTTTTCTCGTGGTCACCCCTGCGATCGCGGCGGTGCTCTTCCTGCTCGCCGGGTGCATTCCGGGCTCCCCGGGTTATCTGCGCTGGGGAAGCTGGCTGGGTCTGGTGGTCGCGGTCGGCAACACTGTCGTCGGGCTGGTGGCTAACCCGAGAGGGCGCTGGATTCCGCCCGTCGCCGTCGCCTCGCTCGCCGCCGCGCTCGCCTTCGCGCTGGCGAGCGCGGCGCCCGGCCGGAACGCGGACACCTACCTGACCTGGTTCCCGGTGCTGTGCGCCTATGCCGCTCTGGTCTCCGTCGGCTGGGCCGTCGCCGGCACCGCGGCCGTCTGCGGTGCCGTCGTCGCCGGCGTCATCGCCCACGACGGACTGGCCGAGGCCGCCGCGCCCATGTTCTCCACCATCGCCGCCGTCGTGCTCGTGGGCGCGGTGGCGAAGGCCCTGTTCCGTGAGGGCCTGCTGCAGAACCGTTCCGATCCCCTTACCCGCCTGGCCAATCGGGGCGGGACGATGGAAATCGGGCAGTCCGCCGTTGCGAAGATCAACGCCGCGAGGAACGAGGCTGTCCTCGTCCTGGTGGACCTCAACCGGTTTCACGAGGTCAACGATGCGCTTGGTCACCTCGGCGGCGACCAGCTGCTGAGGATGATTGCCGAGACGTTGCCGACCCTGACCCCGAGGCCGGTGTTCGTCGGTCGGGCCGGCGGGGACGAGTTCGCGCTGGTGTTCCGCGGACCCGAGATCACCCCGGCGCCGCCCCCCTCATCCGCCTCGCCTCCCTCATCCGCCTCATCCGCTTCACCCGTCCCGCTCGGCCCGTCGGGCGCGCCGGCCGTCCGCGGCCCCCTGCCCGCGGCCCTAGCTGCCGGGCGGCGGCGCACCCTGGGTCGGCAGGTCCTCCGCCAGATCCAGGGGCCCTTCCAGGTCTGCGGGGTCGACGTCGAGGTGGACGCCTCGGTGGGCATCGCGGTGGCCCCCCGCGACGGCGCGACCATGGCCACCCTGATGAGCTGCGCCGATGCGGCTCTGCTGCGGGCCAAGCGGGTCGGGGAGAGCGTGGGCCTGTGGGAGGCCGGCATCGCCGGGGTGCGGCCCGAGGAGATCGCGTTGAACGCCCAGTTGCGCGCCGCGATCGGCCGCGACGAGCTCGTTCTGTACTACCAGCCGGTCCAGTCGGCTCGGACCGGTGGGATCGTCGGTGCCGAGGCGTTGCTGCGGTGGCGGCACCCGAGCCGTGGGCTGCTCCCCCCCGGCGAGTTCCTGCCGATCGCCGAGCGGTCCCCCCTGATCGCGGACCTGACCCGGTGGGTTCTCGACGAGGCGCTGCGGCAGTGTGCCGCCTGGGACGTGGGAGGCCTGCACCTGCCGGTGTCGGTCAATCTCTCCCCCCGGATGCTGGTGCTCGACGACCTTCCCCGGGTGGTCTCGGACTCGATCGCCGCGCACCGGCTGGCCCCCGACGTCCTCACCCTGGAGATCACCGAGAGCGCCCTGGTCACCCAGCCCGCGCGTGCGGCGACGATGCTGGGTCAGCTGCGCTCCCACGGCGTGGCGCTCTCCCTCGACGACTTCGGCACCGGGTACAGCTCGATGGAGATCCTCAAGACGTTGCCGTTCGACGAGGTCAAGATCGACCGGGGGTTCGTCACGGACGTCCGGGGGAGCCTGCCCGACGCCGCGATCGTGCGTTCCGTGCTCGATCTGGGACATCGCCTGGGGCTGCGGGTCGTCGGTGAGGGCATCGAGGACGAACGGACCTTGACGATGATGGTCGACCTCGGCTGCGACCTGCTGCAGGGAGAGGCGATCTCGCCTCCGCTGCCGGCGGAGCGCATCCGCGAGCTGCTGCGGGCCCGGGCCGCGAAGGCGGGCAAGGTGGTTCCGGGCGGTGACGTCCGATGCCGCCGGGCGTGATGGTCCGAATTACCCGGATGCGCGGAATTACCCGGATGCGCGGACGGCGATGCCGACGGCCTGCCACGCCTCGGAGACGGCCTTCCGCGCGTCCGCACCGAACAGCAGGCCGGCCTGGCGCACGGTCACCGAGGCGAATGCGCGGAACGTCGTGTTCGGCCGGATCTGCGGTGCGCGCAGGGTCTCGTACCAGATGTGGCCGGCCTTCTCCCAGGCGTATCCACCAAGAGCCGTCGCGGCGAGGTAGAACGCCTTGTTCGGGATGCCCGAGTTGATGTGGACGCCGCCGTTGTCGGCGGTCATCCGGACGTAGCGGTCCATGTGGTCCGGCTGGATGTCGTCGCCGAGCACCGGATCGTCGTAGGCGGTCCCGGGGGCCTTCATCGACCGCAGCGCGACGCCTTGGACGGCGTCGGTGAGCAGCTCGTCGCCGATCAGCCAGTCGGCCTGCTCGGCGGTCTGGCCGCGGACGTACTGCTTCACCAGGGAACCGAAGACGTCGCTGATCGACTCGTTGAGCGCGCCGGATTGGTTCACATACATCAGCGCCGCCTCGTCCTCGGTGACGCCATCGGTCAGTTCATGACCGATGATGTCGAGTGACACCGTGAAACGCTTGAACAGCTCACCGTCGCCGTCGCCGAACACCATCTGGCGGCCGTTCCAGAAGGCGTTCTCGTAGTGGTCGCCGTAGTGCACGGTGGCGAGCAGAGCCATCCCCTCGTCATCGATGGAGCTCCGGCCGAGGACGTCGGAGTAGAACGCGAACGTCGAGCCCAGGCCGTCGTAGGCCTCGTTGACCGCCGTGTCGTCGATCGCGGCGCCACCCTCCTCGCGAACCACCGCACCCGGCAGGATCTCGGCACCGCCCGCGTCGCTGACGGTGCGCCGCGGGCCGGTCTCGGGTGCCAGCCGCGGTGGGACGGCACCGCGCCGCGTCGAGTGCATCAGGGCGTTGTGCACCCGGATGGTGCGATGAGAGGTGTCCTGGAGCAGGGTGGACAGGGCCCGGGAACGCTGCTCCTCGGTGCCGTTGCGGACAATGCGTTCGAGGACGTGGGGTGGGACCGCGCAGGGCAGGGCGTGGCGGGGGCAGGGCATCGTCGACTCCGTAGCGTGAGGTGATCGCCGGGTGGATTCCCGCGGACCTCGACGGCCGCGGATGACCCCGGAGTCACCGACCTTGCTACCTGCGACGCAGGATGTCCAGAGAGTGCCGGTTCACCACCTTCTTCTGGTTAGCCGGAAACGTTCCGTTACCGCCTTAGCCGCGATGCCCGCCGGACGAGGGGCCGGGCGATGAGCCGGGCGGGGAATCGGATGCAGCGCGGAGCCGACCCCGACGGCGCAGGACCGTTCGCGCCCCCAGCTGGATGATCGCTAACGTGAGGCTGCCGAGGATCAGGAAGGTCATGTTCTCGTCGAGCCAGGTGACAACGCCGTGCGTCCATGGCGTCACGGCACGCGCCGCCGTCAGGTAGAGGGCCGAGGACAGCAGGGAGCCGGGAACCAGGAAGCGCAGGAACCGGCGCAGCGGGACGTCGCCGGCGCCGAGCACCGCGTCCACCGCCGCGTTGGTGTTCAGCAGGCAGAACCACAGCAGCGGGCGCTGGGTGCCGCGGCGGGACAGCGCCGCCACGACGCGGCCGGTGCTGAGGCGCCGTAGGAGCACCGAGCGGATGTTGTTGCGGGCCAGACCGAAGTAGCCGACGTCGATCAGCCCGCGGAAGAACGCGGCGATCAGCAGGGCGGGGACGGACGGCACCGTGCCGCCGACCAGCAGCAGGATCGCCCACGTGGGTCGCAGCGCGACGAGCAGCAACGGCGCTGAATCGGCGAGCGCCGGTGCCAGGGCGAGGCCGAGGGCACCGAGACTGAGCAGCGTGCCGGTGAGCAGGACCGGCCAGAGCCGGTGCGCGACCGGGGCAGCTTCCATCCGCACAGTCTGCCAAGTACGCGAGCTGCCAAGTACGCGAGGGCGCAGACGGGCGGACCGGTCGGGTGGCTGGCTCCGGGAGCTGGCAGACTCGGCGATGTGTTCACAGTAGGTCTGACGGGTGGCATTGGTTCGGGCAAGAGCGCGGTGTCGGCGCGCCTCGCGGCCCGGGGCGCCCTGCTGATCGACGCCGACCAGGTCGCCCGGGACGTGGTGGCGCCCGACACCCCGGGGCTCGCCGCGGTCCTGGCGGAGTTCGACACCGAACTGGCGAACGCGGACGGTGGCTTGGACCGCGAGGCGCTCGGCCGGATCGTGTTCGCCGATCCCGCCGCCCGTGGCCGGCTCGAATCGATCGTCCATCCGTTGATCCGCGAGGAGACGGCGCGGCGCATGGGGGAGGTGCCACCGAGCGGGATCGCCGTGCACGACATCCCGCTGCTCGTCGAGGTGCACGCCGAGGGGACCTACGACGTGGTGCTGGTCGTCGAGGCGCCGCGGGAGCTGCGACTGCACCGCATCGAGGCCCGCGGCCTGCCCCGCGACCAGGCGCTGGCGCGGATGGCGAACCAGGCCACGGACTCCCAGCGCCGGGCCGTCGCCGACATCGTGGTGGACAACGGTGGGAGCCTGGACGACCTCGACGCCCGCATCGAGGAGGTCTGGCAGGACCTGCTGGCCCGCCGCGACGCCAAGGCCGCAGCCAAGACCGGGACCGTCGCCACGGATACCGTCGCCAGCGGCACGGATACCGCCGCCCCAGCCGGCTGATCGTGGCAGGCCGGCGCTCACGGCATCACTGCACGCCG
The DNA here is from genome assembly GCF_977946435.1 of Frankia sp. CgKIO3. Lineage (NCBI taxonomy): Bacteria > Bacillati > Actinomycetota > Actinomycetes > Frankiales > Frankiaceae > Frankia > Frankia sp. CgKIO3. The sequence continues at coordinate 17,019 of NZ_CDWTMO010000009.1, forward strand.
GCGGCGCCCATGCCACGCAGCTCCTTCTTCAGCTCGGCGATCTCGTCGCGCAGCCGGGCGGCCAGCTCGAACTGCAGCTCCTTCGCCGCCTCGTGCATCTGGTCGTCGAGCTGGCGGATGAGCTGCGCGAGTTCGTGGGAGGGCAGGCCGGCGAGTTCGGCGGCGTACCGGCCGGCGGCACCCTCCCTGCCGGCGCGCGACTTCATCCCCGGAACCGGGGCCTTGCCGCGGGACTGCGACCGGCCGCCGCCGATCAGCTCGCCGTCGGCCGACTCGCGAACCATGTCGTCGAGGATGTCAACGACCTTCTTGCGCAGGGGCTGGGGGTCCAGCCCGCGTTCGGTGTTGTAGGCGATCTGCTTCTCGCGCCGCCGGTTCGTCTCGTCGATGGCGCGGTGCATCGACGGGGTGATCGCATCCGCGTACATGTGGACCTGCCCGGACACGTTACGGGCGGCCCGGCCGATCGTCTGGATCAGTGACTTGTCCGAGCGCAGGAAGCCCTCCTTGTCGGCGTCGAGGATGCTCACCAGCGACACCTCGGGCAGGTCGAGACCCTCGCGGAGCAGGTTGATCCCGACGAGCACGTCGAACTCGCCGCGGCGCAGTTCGGTGAGCAGCTCCACCCGGCGCAGGGTGTCCACCTCGCTGTGCAGGTACCGCACCCGGATGCCGAGCTCGAGCAGGTAGTCGGTGAGGTCCTCGGCCATCTTCTTGGTCAGCGTGGTGACCAGGACCCGTTCGTCCCGCTCGGCGCGCAGCCGGATCTCGTGGACGAGATCGTCGATCTGCCCCTTCGTCGGCTTGAGCACGACCTCGGGGTCGAGCAGGCCGGTAGGCCGGATGATCTGCTCGACGACGCCGACGGACCGGCCCAGCTCGTAGGGGCCCGGGGTCGCCGACAGGTAGACCGTCTGGCCGATGCGACCGAGGAACTCCTCCCACCGCAGCGGGCGGTTGTCCATGGCGCTGGGCAGCCGGAACCCGTGCTCGACGAGGTTGCGCTTGCGGGACATGTCGCCCTCGTACATCCCGCCGATCTGCGGGACGGTGTTGTGCGACTCGTCGATCACCAGCAGGAAGTCGTCGGGGAAGTAGTCGAGCAGGGTGTGCGGCGGGCTCCCGGCCTCGCGGCCGTCGATGTGCCGGGAGTAGTTCTCGATGCCCGAGCAGAACCCGACCTGGCGCATCATCTCGATGTCGTAGGTGGTGCGCATCCGCAGCCGCTGCGCCTCCAGCAGCCTGCCCTGCCGCTCCATGGTGGCCAGCCGCTCGGCGAGCTCCGCCTCGATGCCGGCGATCGCCCGCTCCATCCGCTCCGGCCCGGCGACGTAGTGCGTGGCCGGGAAGACGTAGATCTCTTCCGCCTCGCGGACGACCTCCCCGGTCAGTGGATGCAGGTAGGTGAGCCGCTCGATCTCGTCGCCGAACATCTCGGCTCGGACGGCGAGCTCCTCGTAGACCGGGAAGATCTCCACCGTGTCCCCCCGGACCCGGAACGTCCCGCGGGTGAAGGCGAGGTCGTTGCGGGTGTACTGCACGTCGACGAAGCGGCGCAGCAGCAGGTCCCGCTCGATCTCGTCACCGACCCTCAGCCGCACCATCCGGTCGATGTACTCCTGAGGCGTGCCGAGTCCGTAGATACAGCTGACGCTCGCGACCACGACGACGTCCCGGCGGGTGAGCAGGCTCATCGTCGCCGAGTGCCGCAGCCGCTCCACCTCCTCGTTGATCGAGGAATCCTTCTCGATGTAGGTGTCCGTCTGCGCGATGTACGCCTCGGGCTGGTAGTAGTCGTAGTACGAGACGAAGTACTCGACGGCGTTGTGCGGCAGCAGCTCCCGGAACTCGTTGGCGAGCTGCGCGGCGAGCGTCTTGTTCGGAGCCATCACCAACGTCGGCCGCTGCAGGCGCTCGACCAGCCACGCGGTGGTCGCGGACTTTCCAGTGCCAGTGGCGCCGAGGAGAACGACGTCGGACTCGCCGGCCCCGACCCGCCGGGCCAGCTCGTCGATGGCGGCGGGCTGGTCGCCCGACGGGGAGAAGTCGGACACGACCTGGAATGGCGCCCGCGTCCGCTCGATGTCGATGGTGGGCCGTTCGAACGTTGTGCTCACGGCTCCTAGCACACCACAGGCCTCCGACAGTTTCCGCCCGGTCCCCCGGGACCGCGGGACCAGCCGCTGTCAGCCGGGGTGCGGTCAGTCGGGCGAGGGATCCCAGCCGATCAGCCGTGCCCCGAGCACGGCGGTCTGCAGGACGTAACGGTCGGTAGGCGAGGCCGGGTCGTGCCTGGTCAGGGCGTGGATACGGTCCAGCCGGTAGGTCAGGGCACGCACGGACAGGTGCAGCCGCCGCGCCGCCGCGAGCGCCACCCCGCCGGTGGTGAAGTAGGCGTCGAGGGTATCGATCAGCGGACCGGCGCCGCCCCGCGCCGTGCGCAGCGGCGAGAGCACCGCGTCCACCAGTTCGGCCAGGGCCTCCCGGTCACGCAGCAGGACCTTGTAGATGAGCAGGTCGTCGGCGTGGACGACGTGCCCGTCGAGCCCGAGCCGCCCGGCGATGTCGACGGCGCCGCGGGCCTCCTCGAACCCGATGCGGACCCCGGCGACCCCGCTGCGCCCCCGGCTGACCCCCAGCCGCCAGACCAGCCCGGGCTCGGCCTGCAGCCGCCGGGCCAGCGCCGTCACCGCCGTCACCGCCGTCACCGCCGTCATCGTCGTCACCGCCGCGGCCGCCGTGGCCGTGCCCTCCGCCAGCGCGAACGCCGGCAGCGGGGAGAATCCCGCGTCGCCGGTCTTCGGCAGGTCCGGGCGGCGACGCCCACGCGGCCGGGCTCCCGGCGCCGGCCGGCCGGCCGGGGAGGTGAGGTTCGCGGCGGCACCGGCCGGGAACCGGGTCAGGTCGTTCTCCTCGGGCATGAGGCAGACGAGCAGACCGTTCCTGGTGGCGACCAGCGAGTCGGTCGGACAGTGCTCCCGCAGCGTCGCCTCCGCCGACCGGGTCAGGCCGCGGCCGTCGAGAAACCGGCGGTTGCCCGCGACGACGACGACCACGTGCCGCGCCTCCAGGCGCAGGCCGAACGTACCGGCCCGTTCCAGTAGTTGCCCCACCTCCGACGTGCCGGTCAGCAGGTCGTCGACGAGCTCGCGGCGCAGCGCCTCCTCGAAGCGAGCCCGGGCGGTGCGGGCGGCCTCGTAGCCCTCGCAAACGGCGGCGACCACGTCGTCGCTGGCCCGCAGCACCGCCGAGGCCGCCGCCCGGGTCCTCGAGACGGCGCCGACGGCCTCGGCCATGGAGCGCGGGGCATCCGTGGGCTGACCGGGCTGTGCCGGGCTACTCGAAGCCCGGCCGAGCTCGCGGGCCGCCCGGTCGGCTGCCCGGACGGCCGGCAGCGACGGCCAGATCCGCCAGGTCGCAGAGAGGTAGAGGTCGACGAGGGCACGCAGCGCGGCGCCGGACTCCGTCGCCGTCCGGCCGAGCGCACGGAACGTATCCAGCTCCGCCGCGGACAGCCGCCGTCCGCTGTCTGCGGCGGAGGCTAGGACGTCGAGATAGTCCCCGAGCAGGCCGGCGTGCAGCCGGGCGTCGGCGGCGGCCAGCACGGCCGCCCGGGGGAGCCGGGTGAGGCTTGTCCCGGGCAGTCCCGCCGGGGCGTCGTTGTCGACCGCGGTGATCTCAGCTGGCCGGGCTACTTCCTCTACTTTCTCCATCTGCCGGTCTCCTTCCTCGATGCTGCCGCATCTCGATGGTGCCGAACTTCGATGATGCCGAACCTCGGCAACGAGATCGTAGGCAAAGTCGCAGACTCCCTGCGGTGTCTGCCTGGACGTTGAAGGGCAGGCTAGGCGTTGAGCATGTGTGACACCTGGTCGTGACCGCGGCCAGGTGAAGGGTGAAAGAACTCATTAGGAGCTCTGAGCGGACATGACCACCCATGACGCCACCCGACGGGCACATCTCCCGCCGATCACGGTGCGTCCGGGATTGGCTATCTCGGTGGCGATCGTCACCGTCCTCCTCTCCGCGATCACGCTGCCGGCCACCGTGCCCGGCCGGCCCGGATTCGCCTACCTGTCCGGCGGCCTGATCGGGGCGGGCCTGCTCGTGGGCGTCCTGCTGGCCGCCGATCTGATGCGGGCCCGGTCGGCCCGCCGGTCGGGGGTGACCGCTCTCGGCATCACCCTCGGCGCCTTTGGAAGCCGGCTGGTCCTTGCCGGCGCACCCGACCGCTCCGCGAGCGTGGTGGCTGCCCCGCGCCCGGCACCCCCCCACCCGGCATCCCGCGGCATCGATCTCGCGCCGCCGCCCGTGGTGGCCCTCGATCCCGCGCCGGGGATGGGCACCCAGGTCGGCACCCAGGTCGAGGCGCGGATCGCGCGGGCCGGCCTGCTCGTCACCGCCGCCGCCGGGGCCCTGCTCGTCGTGCTCGGCGCCCTGGCACCCGCCGGCACCTGGGAACTGGCCGGGGAGGTGGCCCTGTGGGTGGGTACCTTCGCGCTGCTGGTGACCCTCGTCGACGTCCTCCCCTCCCCGCGCAGCTCCGGCGGCCGGTTGATTGCCGCCCGGGTGGAGCGCCGCACCGGCAGTCGTGCGCGCGCCGAGCAGGCCGCGGCCCGCGCCGGCGTGATCACTGGCTGGTCGCTGATCGCCGTCGGGGTGGTCGGGTCGTTCCTGGTTGGGCTCGTCGCGCTGTGGGCCGTCTTGCTGGGTTGGTTGGCGCTGGGCACCTCCCGGTGCGCCCAGGCGCAGCAGCGGGCCTACGTCGTGCTGGAGGGTCTGACCGTCCGGGACGTGATGAGCCCGTCGCCGCTGTCGTTGTCCGCCTGGACGACCGTCGCGAGCGCGCTGGACGAGGTCGTCCTGCCCTCGCGGAGGGCGGTGTTCGGGGTCGAGGACTTCGACGGATCCCTCGCCGGGGTGGTGCTGTTGCGTGACCTCGCCGCCGTGCCGATGGACGATCGAGGTCTCGCCCGGATCAACCGGGTCATGATTCCGCTGGAGATGGTTGCCACCGCCCGTCCGGACGAGCAGCTGACGGGCGTCACCGGCCGACTTCTGGAGCGGCCGGCCGCGGGCTGCGTCGTCGTCCTCGACGCCGCCCCGGATGACGGTCGCCTCCGCTTGGTCGGAACGGTGGGCCCGGTGGAGCTGAACCAGGCGGTGGAGACCGCCCCGCTGCGCGGGCGCGCCACCACGGTCCGCCCCGCCCACCCCGGCGGCTTCTGGCGTTGACCGCCCGCCGCGGCGGGCACCCGGCTCCCCTCCTACTCCTCGGCGTGACCATCGCCGGGTGAAGTGTGCTCTGACCGACTGCTGGCAACGGGGCCCGGTCGGTCAGGGCGACACCGTTTCGCGCCGCGTGCCCGCGGCGCCGCGTTCCGACACCACTGGAGATCACCTGTGTACGTGCCCCCCTGGGCCTGGGCCGCCTTCGTCGGCGTCCTGCTCACACTCCTGACCATCGACCTGCTGGCACATCGTCGGGCTCACGTCATCGGCTTTCGCGAGGCCGCGTGGTGGAGCGTTCTGTGGGTCTCGCTGGGCATCGGATTCGCCGGTGTCATCTGGGCCTGGCAGGGCCCGGGGCCCGCCGGCGAGTACGCCGCCGCGTGGCTGCTGGAGAAGAGCCTGTCCGTCGACAACCTCTTCGTCTTCGCGCTGATCTTCTCTTATTTCAAGGTGCCTCGCGCCTACCAGCACCGCGTCCTGTTCTACGGTGTGCTGGGAGCGCTCGTGCTCCGTTTCCTGTTCATCGCGGCCGGTATCGCGCTGCTCGAACGCTTCAGCTTTGTCATCTACGTCTTCGGGGCTTTTCTGCTCTACACGGCAGTCACGATGCTCCGGGGCAACGGCGTCGAGATGGATCCGGGCCGGAGCAGGGCGGTCGCGCTGCTGCGCAAGGTCATTCCGGTCACCGACGACTATCAGGGGCAGCGTTTCGTGTTTCGGCGTGCCGGGAAGCTGGTCGCCACGCCGCTACTGGCCGTCCTCGTCATGATCGAGACCGCCGACGTCCTGTTCGCGTTCGACTCGGTGCCCGCTGCGCTCGGTGTGACCGACAAGGTGTTCCTGGTCTACACGAGCAACGCCCTGGCCATCCTGGGGCTGCGGTCGTTGTTCTTCCTGCTCTCCGGTCTGATGGATCGTTTCCACCACCTGGCGACGGGGCTCGCGTTCATCCTGGCCTTCATCGGCGTGAAGATGTTGCTCACCGACGTGTGGCACCCGCCGATCGCGCTGTCGCTCGGCGTCATCGCGGTGACATTGATCGTGGCCATCGTCTGGTCGCTGCGTACCACCCCGCCGGCCCCGCGGTCCGTGGCCGAGCCGGAGGGGGTGGCCGAGCCGCGGTCCGTGGCCGAAGGCTCCCAGGCGGCGCCCCGATGATCAGCGGGCGATGGGCCGGCGGGGTCGTCACGTCGAGCGGCTTCTCTAACGCCGTCGCCCCGTCCCGGGTGAGCGGACCGTCCGGGGCGGTGGCCAGCGCCACGGCGCTCGCCGTGGCCTGGCCCTCGGTGAGCATGATCGGCGCAAGGGCCGTGGTCTGGTCGGGAAAGTGCGACTGTTCACCCGGAGGCGGGCCGCCCGTGACGTCAGGCGGGTGACGAACCGGGCCCGGTTCGCCGCGCGTCCGGAAACATATCGAGGAATGGTGTCGCGACGCGCCGGGAACGAGGATGCCGGACAGCCCTGGCTCAGCGGTTATGCTGGTTCCGGCGGGTACTGCGGTACATCGGTGCACGTCCAGCCGCCGGGACGTATCTCTCTGACGCGGGCGAGGAGACGCGCGGGCGGGAATACTCGACGTTCCAGGGCCGATCGTGTGTACTCGTTCGGTGTGAGCTGTGGTCCTTCCTCGCCGATTCTTCCCGAAGTTTCGCAGCTCGTTGCGGGCGCACTAGCCGAAGGCGGATGATGCACAGGCTGTTGGCGGTCGTCGTTTCTCACGGGGGATCGACGTCTCTGTACCGGTTGCTGACCACACTGGATGCCATGGAGGAATGCCGGGTATTTCTGGTGGAGAATGACGGGAAATCCCGGCATGATGCGTTGCCGGACGGTGTGCGCGCGGTCCAGGGGCACGGGAACGTCGGATACGGTACCGCGGTGAACCTCGCTGTCCGCCGTGCCGTGGAGGACGGGCTGCGGCCGGAGTGGATCCTGGTGGTCAACAGTGACGTGACGGTCCCTGCCGACACCGCGACGATGATCCCGAAGCTGCTCGCCTGGGCCGCGTCGTCCGCCGACGTGGTCGGCTTCCCGATCCGCGGCATGGCGGGCGAGCGGGGGCGGGCGAGTGCCGTCCTGCCGCGCCCGCGGACGAACGCTTACACGGCGGTACGGGGCGAGATCGCCGCGGTGGAGAGGTGGCCGGAACTGCGCTATCCGGTCGGCGCCTTCTTCGCCGTCCGTTCGGAGATTTTCCTACGGCTGGGCGGATTCGACCCGTCGTACTGGATGTACTACGAGGAGACGGATCTGTTCGCCCGGTTGCACGCCGCGGGCGGGCGCATCGTCTGGGCGGACGACGCCTGGCCGGTCGTACATGTGGGCGGGGAGACCGTCGGGCGGTCCGGGCTGCTGTACGCCGAACTCGGCCGGTCGGCCGCCACCTATGCCCGGCGGCACCGTCACGACGTGGGCCGGTCGTGGACCGCGGTGCACGCGGCCCAGCTGACCGTCCTCGCCGCGCGCAAATTGGCCGTGGGCCGGTCGCATGACGCGTTGCGCGCGGTCCGGATCCTCTCCGGGCTGGTGAGCGGGCTGGCCCGGCCAGGCTGGGAGCCCGCGGTCAGCTCACGGTGGCGCGCCGTCCCGGCCGAGACGCGGCTGCGTCTCGGCCATCTCCGCCCGGTACCGCGGACGCCGCAGTAGCGGCAGGATGATCCGATCGGTGATCTTGCCGACGGCTTCCCCGGACAGTAGGCACAGCGTCAGCATCACCTCGTTCCGGAGGAGGTCTCAACGGACTGAGCGCATCCGTGGCGTGAGCGCGTCGAGGCCGAGCTCGCCATACCGGAGCCGGCCTCACCGCCGCCGTCACCAGCCGCGGGTGCGCCATTCCGCCAGGTGCGGGCGTTCGGCGCCGAGGGTGGTGTCGTGTCCGTGGCCCGGGTAGATCCAGGTGGTGTCCGGCAGTGGGCCGAAGATCTTGCGTTCGAGGCCGTCCATCAGCGTCGTAAAGGCCTGTTCGTCACCGAACGTGTTTCCAGGGCCGCCAGGGAACAGGCAGTCTCCGGTGAAGAGGTGGGGGGCGGCGGGATCGGCCTCGTAGAGCAGGGCGATGGATCCGGGTGTGTGCCCGACCAGGTGGATCACCCGAAGGGTGGCCGTCCCGACGGCGACCTCGTCTCCGTCGCGCACCTGCCGCGCGGTGGGCACCGGAATGGCCGGGGCGTCGTCCGGATGGGCGACCGTGCTGGCCCCGGTGGTGGTGACCACATCTGCGAGGGCCTGCACATGATCATCGTGCTGATGGCTGGTGACCACCGTCGCCAGCCCCGCGTCCCCGACGAGCCGCAGCAGCGTGTCGGCCTCGTTTGCCGCGTCGACGAGCAGCTGCTCCCCGGTGACCGGGCAGCGCAGCAGGTAGGCGTTATTGTTCATCGGGCCGACGGCGATCTTGGTGATCGACAGGCCTGGCAGGGTCCGTACGTCGGCCGGACCGCCGACCGTGACTTTCCCGGTGTAGCCGGTGTAGCCGGTGCGGCTGGTGTCGCCGCCGTCGGCGTCGCTCATGGTGATCCTCTCCGGAGCGGATGGCGCGGATGGGACGGGAGCAGGGGATAGCTGCCGGTCGTTACGGTCCGTCAGGTGGCACCGGGAGATCTGATGCCTCTGACGCCTCCGAGGTCTCTACCGGATTCGACGGATTCGTCCGGCTGGTGGTAGGTGACCGCCCCCGGAAAAGTGTCGGTCCTCATCCGTAGCATGGCCACACTCGCCCAGGTCCGGTCTTACTGAAGATCATGAGGGTTTGTCGATGGCCGATCGTCTTGTCGTGCGTGGCGCGCGTGAACACAATCTCCGTGACGTCGACCTCGACCTGCCCCGCGACGGGCTGATCGTCTTCACCGGTATGTCCGGGTCCGGCAAGTCCAGCCTCGCCTTCGACACAATCTTCGCCGAGGGGCAGCGGCGCTACGTGGAGTCGCTGTCAGCCTATGCTCGGCAGTTTCTTGGGCAGATGGACAAGCCCGACGTCGACTTCATCGAGGGGCTGTCCCCGGCCGTCTCCATCGATCAGAAGTCGACCTCGCGCAACCCGCGGTCCACCGTCGGCACGATCACCGAGGTCTACGACTACCTGCGGCTGCTCTTCGCCCGCGCCGGCCGCCCGCACTGCCCGAAGTGCGGGCGGCTGATCTCCCGGCAGACCCCGCAGCAGATCGTCGACCGGCTGCTGGAGCTGCCCGAGGGCACCCGCTTCCAGGTGCTGGCCCCGGTGGTGCGTGGCCGCAAGGGCGAGTATGTCGACCTGTTCGCCGAGCTGCAGAGCTCCGGGTTCGCGCGGGCCCGCGTCGACGGCACGGTGGTGCCGCTCACCGATCCGCCGAAGATGGAGAAGCAGCGCAAGCATACGATCGAGGTCGTCGTCGACCGGCTCGCGATCAAGCCGTCGGCGAAGCGGCGGCTCACCGACTCGGTGGAGACGGCCCTGAAGCTAGGCGGCGGGCTCGTCCTGATCGACTTCGTCGACCGCGACGCCGACGACCCTGAGCGCGAGCGGATGTACTCCGAGCATCTGGCCTGCCTCTACGACGACCTCTCCTTTGAGGAGCTGGAGCCGCGGTCGTTCTCGTTCAACTCGCCATACGGTGCCTGCCCCGAGTGCACCGGGATCGGGACCCGCAAGGAGGTCGACCCGGAGCTCGTCGTGCCCGACCCCACCCTGTCGCTGGCGCAGGGCGCGGTGGCCCCCTGGTCGGGCGGCCACAACAAGGAGTACTTCGAACGGTTGCTCACGGCCCTTGCCGAGGACCTCAGCTTCAAGATGGACACCCCGTGGGAGGGGCTGCCCGAGCGGGCCCGCAAGGCCGTGCTGTATGGCAGCGGCGACACCGAGATCCACGTCGGCTACACCAACCGCTACGGCCGCAAGCGTTCCTACTACACCTCCTTCGAGGGCGTGATCGGCTTCCTGGGCCGCCGGCACCGCGAGGCCGAGTCGGACAGCAGCCGGGAGCGGTACGAGGGCTACATGCGCGATGTCCCCTGCCCGGCCTGCCGCGGCGCGCGGCTGAAGTCGGAGTCACTTGCGGTGACGCTGGGCGGTCGGTCGATCGCCGAGGTTTCGGGTATGGCGATCGGTGAGTGCGCCGTGTTCCTGCGCGGGCTCGACCTCACCGAACGGGAGCGGGCCATCGCCGGCCGGGTGCTCAAGGAGGTCGACGCGCGGCTGACGTTCCTGCTGGACGTGGGGCTGGACTACCTCTCCCTCGACCGGGCCTCCGGCACTCTGGCGGGCGGCGAGGCACAGCGCATCCGGCTGGCCACCCAGATCGGTTCCGGGCTCGTCGGGGTGCTGTACGTGCTCGACGAGCCGTCGATCGGCCTGCACCAGCGGGACAACCGCCGGCTCATCCAGACCCTGCTGCGGCTGCGCGACCTGGGCAACACGCTCATCGTCGTCGAGCACGACGAGGACACGATCCGCGCCTCCGACTGGGTGGTCGACATCGGCCCCGGCGCCGGCGAGCACGGCGGTCGGGTCGTCGTCTCCGGGCCGGTCGAGAAGCTGCTCGCCAGCGAGGAGTCGATGACCGGCGCCTACCTGTCCGGGCGGCGCCGGATCCCGGTGCCCGACATCCGCCGGGTGCCGACCAAGGGCCGGGCACTGACCGTGCACGGGGCCCGGGAGCACAACCTGCGCGACATCACCGTGTCGTTCCCGCTGGGCTGTTTCGTGGCCGTCACCGGGGTGTCGGGCTCGGGGAAGTCCACCCTCGTCAACGACATCCTCGCCGCCGTCCTGGCGAACAAGCTCAACGGCGCCCGGGAGGTGCCGGGCCGGCACCGCACCGTCAGCGGGCTCGACCATCTCGACAAGGCGGTCCGGGTTGACCAGTCCCCGATCGGACGCACGCCGCGGTCCAACCCCGCCACCTACACCGGCGTGTTCGACCACATCCGCCGGCTGTCCGCCGAGACGACTGAGGCGAAGGTCCGCGGCTATCTGCCGGGCCGGTTCTCGTTCAACGTCAAGGGCGGGCGGTGCGAGGCGTGTTCCGGTGACGGCACCCTCAAGATCGAGATGAACTTCCTGCCGGACGTGTACGTGCCGTGCGAGGTCTGCCACGGCGATCGGTACAACCGGGAGACGCTGGAGGTGCACTACAAGGGCAGGAACATCGCCGAGGTGCTCGACATGCCGATCGAGGAGGCGGCGGAGTTCTTCGCCGCGGTGCCGGCCATCGCCCGGCACCTGCGGACGCTGAACGACGTTGGCCTGGGGTACGTCCGGCTCGGCCAGTCGGCGCCGACCCTGTCCGGCGGCGAGGCGCAGCGGGTCAAGCTCGCCTCGGAGCTGCAGCGGCGCTCCACCGGCCGGACGGTCTACGTGCTCGACGAGCCGACGACCGGTCTGCACTTCGAGGACATCCGCAAGCTGCTCGGCGTGCTCGGCCGGCTGGTCGACGCCGGGAACACGGTCATCGTGATCGAGCACAACCTCGATGTCATCAAGACGGCGGACTGGATCATTGACTTGGGGCCGGAGGGGGGCACGGGAGGCGGCCGGGTCGTCGCGCAGGGGCCGCCCGAGGCCGTGGCGGCGGTCGAGGAGAGCCACACCGCGGTCTTCCTCCGGGAGATCCTCGGTGATCGGGTCGCCGAGGTGGGACCGGTCCCGCCTTCTCAGGCTTCTCAGGTCTGCAGCAGGTCCGCGAGGACGGCGTCCAGCTCCTGTTCGGTGTGCTCCTGACCGGTCGGGACAAGTCGCTCGGTGCGGTCCAGGAAGCTGCGCAGCGACGACGCCGCGACCACCACCACGGACCGGTGGTCGCCGTGCATCAGGTCGAGCCGCACGCCGCGCCGATCCGCGTCGGGACCGATCCGGACGTCCCCGTCGCCCACCGCCGTCTCCAGGCCGGCCCGCAGGGTGTCGCGTGGTGCGACCCAGCTGCCCTGCGGCAGCGCGGGATGTTCCGGCCTGGACACCAGCGTCATGGACACAGCCAACGGGTCGCGGGCGCCCCAGCAGATCTGGAACACGGTGATCCGCCCACGGCTGGACGCGTCGTCCACGACGAACTCCGCCGTGACGTCCTTACCAAGCACGCGCTGGCTCCCTCGGTTCGCTTGCCCGATGTGTCGAGGGTCGCAGCCCTCCGCCCCGGACGCCAGCGGGGGCTCCCGAAACAGCGGAAGGTGTGTAATCGGTCACGACACTGCCGGGTGGCCGTCGCCGCTCGTCACCCTACCGCCACCATCGGAGGGAACCCGCTGCCAAGCCCGCACGCTATGCGTGATGAAATGGTTACGTGCAGGTGCTGCTTGCTCGGGATGAAGGTCGCCGTAGGCTCGCTTCATGGCTGATCCGGCGTTCTACCGGCCCGCCCCGGGCTCGATCCCCGAGACACCCGGTGTCTATCGTTTCCGTGACGAGCACGGTCGCGTGCTCTATGTCGGCAAGGCCAAGAACCTGCGGGCCCGGCTGGCCAACTACTTCGCCGAGTTGCACACCCTCCATCCGCGCACGCAGCACATGGTCTCCTCGGCGAGCTCGGTCGACTGGACCGTTGTCTCGACCGAGGTCGAGGCCCTCCAGCTTGAGTACACGTGGATCAAGGAGTTCGACCCGCGCTTCAACGTCCGCTACCGCGACGACAAGAGCTACCCGAGTCTCGCCGTGACCCTCCACGAGGAGTTCCCGCGCCTGCAGGTTATGCGGGGACCCAAGCGCAAGGGTGTCCGGTACTTCGGCCCGTATGCGCATGCCTGGGCCATCCGGGAGACCCTCGATCTGCTCCTGCGGGTCTTCCCCGCCCGCACGTGCTCGGGCGGGGTCTTCAAACGGGCCGCGCAGGTCGGACGGCCGTGCCTGCTCGGGTACATCGACCGGTGCTCGGCACCCTGCGTGGGACGGGTCGACGCGGCCACCCACCGGGAGATCGTCGAGGATTTCTGCGACTTCATGTCCGGGCAGGCGGGCCGTTACCTGCGTCGGCTCGAACGGGAGATGCAGCAGGCGGCGCAGGCCCAGGAGTACGAACGCGCCGCGCGGCTGCGCGACGACATCGGTGCCCTGCGCCGTGCGGTCGAGAAGCAGGCCGTGGTCCTGCCCGACGGCACCGACGCCGACGTCATCGCCTTCGCCGAGGACGAGCTGGAGGCCGCCGTCGCGGTGTTCTACGTGCGTGGCGGGCGGGTACGCGGCCAGCGGGGCTGGGTCGTCGACAAGCTCGACGAGGTCACGACCGCGGACCTCGTCGAGCAGTTCCTCACCCAGGAGTACCTCGACGGCACGGGAGCGGCCTCGACCGGGACCGCTGGTTCGACGGTGCCCACGACCACCGCGGGATCCCAGGGGGAGGGCATCCCCCGCGAGATCCTGGTTCCCGCCCTGCCGCCCGGCGTCGAGGCGGTCACCGAACTGCTCGGCGCGGCCCGGGGCAGCCGCGTCGAGGTCCGCGTGCCCCGCCGCGGGGACAAGCGCACCTTGCTCGAGACGGTGGAGCGCAACGCCAAGCAGGCGTTCGCGCTGCACCGGACGAAGCGGGCCAGTGACCTCACCGCCCGCAGCCGTGCCCTCGCCGAGCTTCAGGAGGCCTTGGAGCTGCCCGACGCGCCGCTGCGCATCGAGTGCTTCGACGTCTCGAACACCCAGGGCACGAACGTCGCGGCGAGCATGGTCGTGTTCGAGGACGGACTGCCGCGCAAGTCCGAGTACCGCAGGTTCGCGATCCGCGGCATCGCCGGCCGGGAGGGTGCCGGCCGGGACGGGGCTGCCGGGGACGACGTGGCGAGCATGTACGAGACCATCCACCGGAGGTTCTCGCGCTACCTCGCCGAGCGGTCCCGCGTCGGCGAGCTTGCCGACATCGCCGACATCGCCGACGCGCCGGATGCCGCGCAGCCGATCGATCCGGGGACCGGGCGGCCGCGCCGGTTCGCCTACCCGCCGAACCTCGTCGTGGTGGACGGCGGGGCGCCCCAGGTGGCCGCGGCGGCCCGGGCGCTCGACGAGCTCGGCATCGACGCCGGCCCCGGCGGGGTGGCGCTGTGCGGGCTGGCGAAGCGGCTGGAGGAGGTCTGGCTGCCGGGCACCGCGGACCCGGTCATCCTCCCGCGGACGTCCGAGGCGCTCTACCTGCTGCAACGGGTACGCGACGAGGCACACCGCTTCGCCATCGCCCACCACCGGCAGAAGCGGTCCACGGCCATGGTGGCCTCCGCCCTCGACGAGGTCCCCGGCCTGGGTGACACCCGGCGCAAGGCCCTGCTGCGCTACTTCGGTTCGGTGGCGAAGGTACGGGCGGCGAGCGCCGAGCAGATCGCGCAGGTGTCCGGCATCGGCCCGCGGACGGCGGCGGCGATCGTCACCGCGCTGGCCCGGTCGGCGCCGGGCCGCGCTGACGCGCCCGCCCCCGTCGTCGACCCGCACACCGGAGAGATCCTCGACGCGGAGACCGTCTCATGACCACCCCGACCCTGGATTTGGCGATCATCACCGGGCTGTCCGGCGCCGGGCGCAGCACCGCGGCGAAGTGCCTGGAGGACCTGGGCTGGTTCGTCGTCGACAACCTTCCCCCGGAGCTGCTGTCCACCATGGCTGAGCTGGGCCGTCGTTCTGGTGGGACGGTCAGCCGCATCGCCGTCGTGGTGGACGTGCGGGGCCGGCCGTTCTTCTCTGACCTGCGCGCCGCGATCGCGGCACTCGACGCGCGGGGCATGCATCCCCGGATGCTGTTCCTCGAGGCCAGCGACGATGCGCTGATCCGCCGGTTCGAGCACGTCCGCCGCCCGCATCCGCTGCAGCGCGACGAGCGGGTGGTCGACGGCATCAGCCGGGAACGGATTCTGCTCGCCGAGCTGCGCGGCGAGGCTGACCTGGTCCTCGACACCACCGACCTGAACGTCCATGAGCTGCGGTCGAAGATCGACGCCGCGTTCGGGCAGCCGAACGCCAACCGGCTCAACGCCACGGTGGTGTCGTTCGGGTACAAGTACGGACTTCCGCTGGATGCGGATCTCGTCGCCGACTGCCGGTTCCTGCCCAACCCGCACTGGGTGGAGGCGCTGCGCCCGTTCACCGGCCGCGATCCGCAGGTGCGCGACTATGTGCTGGCCCAGCCGGGAGCGCAGGACTTCCTCGACCAGTACGCGGCGCTGCTCCGCCTGGTCGGCGAGGGCTACGCCCGCGAGGGCAAGCGGTATCTCACGCTGGCCGTCGGGTGCACCGGCGGCAAGCACCGTAGCGTCGCGATCGCCGAGCAGCTCGGCACCCGGCTCGCCGCGGGCGGCGTGGGGGTCCGGGTGGTGCACCGTGACCTGGGACGGGAGTGAACCATCCGTGAACCTCAATGGCGTAGCCGCGCGCTCCGACGGTCCGGACCGGGCACCGGCGGTCGTCGCCTTCGGCGGCGGCCACGGGCTCGCCGCCTCGCTCGCCGCGCTCCGGCAGATCACCTCGGCGCTTACCGCCGTGGTGACCGTCGGTGACGATGGTGGATCCTCCGGGCGGCTGCGCGCGGAGCTCGGTGCGCTGCCCATGGGCGATCTACGAATGGCCCTGGCCGCGCTGGCCGGACCGGACGGATGGTCGACCACCTGGGCGGGCGTGTTCCAGCACCGGTTCGGCGGCGACGGGCCGCTCGCCGGGCACGCGGTCGGCAACCTCGTGCTCACCGCGCTCGCCGAGCGCACCGGATCACCGGTGGCCGCGCTCGACCTGGCCGCCGCCCTCCTCGGCCTGCGGGGGCGGGTGCTGCCGCTGTCGACTAGGGGCATCGACATCGTCGCCGACGTCGTGGGGCTGGATCCGGGGGCGCCCACCGCCGAGGTCGAGGTGCGCGGGCAGGCCGCGGTGGCCACGACCGGTGGACGGGTCGTGGGTGTCCGGCTGTCGCCGGCGGCACCGCCGGCCTGTCCGGAGGCGGTGGCCGCGGCGGGCGCGGCCGACTGGATCATCCTTGGGCCGGGATCGCACTACACGAGCACGCTGCCGCATCTGTTGGTTCCTGGGATGAACCGGGCGATTGCGACGTCCCGGGCGAACCGGGTGATGGTGTTGAACCTGGCCGCCCAGCCGGGGGAGACCGAGGGATACACCCCCCAGGCCTATCTCCACTCCCTCGGCCGGCACGTTCCCGGCCTGCGGCTGGACGTGGTGATCGCCGATCCGACAGCGGTGCCCGACCCCGACCTGCTCGCCCGGGCGGCGGCGGACGTCGGCGCCCGGCTCCATCTGGCGCCGGTGCGGATCCCTGGCGCGCCCGTGCACGACCCGGTCCGGCTCGCCGCGGCCTTCCGCGCGGTGTTCGCGGGACTCCCGGAGGCGACCTGCCCGGCGCCCGCGTCCCGGCGCCCGGTCACGCAGTACTCATCGTCCGGCGGACCGGTCCGCCGGACCCCATCCGGTGAAGCCAAGGAGTGATCGGTGTGGCGGCGATGACGGCCACCGTCAAGGACGAACTGAGCCGGCTGCGGGTCGCGAAGCCCTGTTGCCGGCGGGCCGAGATGGCAGCCCTGCTGCGCTTCGGTGGGGGGCTGCACATCGTCGGTGGTCGCATCGTGGTCGAGGCGGAACTCGATACCGGCGCGACCGCCCGCCGGTTGCGTCGCGAGATCGCCGAGGTCTTCGGCTTCCCCTCGACGGTGGCCGTGCTGGCCGCCGGTGGGCTGCGCCGCTCGGTGCGCTACATCGTGCGCGTCGAGCGGGATGGCGAGCAGCTCGCGCGGTCCACCGGCCTGCTCGACCAGCGTGGCCGCCCGGTGCGCGGGCTGCCGCCGCAGGTGGTCACGGGCTCCGCCTGTGACGCCGCGGCGGCCTGGCGGGGCGCGTTCCTCGCCCACGGTTCGCTGACTGAGCCGGGTCGGTCCTGCTCGCTGGAGGTGACCTCGCCCGGTCCGGAGGCCGCGCTGGCCCTGGTCGGCGCGGCGCGCCGGCTGGGGGTCCAGGCCAAGAGCCGGGACGTGCGCGGCGTCGACCGTGTCGTCATCCGCGACGGCGACGCGATCGGCGCGCTGCTGACCAGGATCGGTGCGCATGACAGCCTGCTCGCCTGGGAGGAACGGCGGATGCGCCGGGAGGTCCGGGCGACGGCCAACCGGCTGGCGAACTTCGACGACGCCAACCTGCGCCGCTCCGCCCGGGCCGCGGTGGCCGCCGGCGCCCGGGTGCAGGCCGCGATGCGCATCCTCGGCGACGACGCCCCGGAGCACCTGCTGGCGGCCGGCCGGTTGCGCCTCGATCACGCGCAGGCCTCCCTGGAGGAACTGGGCGCGCTCGCGGACCCGCCGCTGACCAAGGATGCGGTCGCCGGCCGGATCCGCCGGCTGTTGGCGCTCGCCGACAAGAGGGCCAACGCGCTCGGTATCCCCAACACCGAGGCGAGCGTCTCCCCGGATCTCCTTGAGAACGCCTGAGCGACAGCGGCCCAGGTCGTACCCAGACATTTCATACCTGTAATGTGGAAAACTGGCCCAGTAGCACCATCGGGATCGGATGGCTCTTCGGGGTGGGGTCTGCCCGTGGGGTGCCCGCCTGGCCGGTTCGGCCGGCGTCAGCGCAGGCCCACGGAATCTGCCCGGCCCCCGGCCCTGCGGAGGCGCACCGGCGGTGCGGCAGCGCAGCGATGTGATGGGATGGGATGTAGTTTCCGGGTGGGGCGTGCCCGCATCGTGTGAGGAGACCAGCATCGCACGGTTCGGATTCCCGCCGATGATGTGCAAACTCGTTAGGCTCCTGCCTTGACAGCGCCACATGAATGACAGTGCCACATGAACGAGAACGTCACAACCGAACGACGACGTCGCGACGGAACGACGGCGTGACTATCGAAACGACGAGACAAGACGGTAGGGAGTCCTGGACGTGGCTACGCGGGTGGGTGTCAACGGCTTCGGGCGAATCGGTCGTAACTGCTGGCGGGCGCTCGCGGCGAGCAACCGGAACGATCTCGAGATCGTCGCGGTCAACGACCTGACCGACAACAAGACTCTTGCGCATCTGCTCAAGTACGACACCACGCTGGGTACGCATCCTGCTGCGGTCAGTGTCGTCGACGAGGGTATCCGCGTCGGTGACACCGTGATCAAGGTGCTGGCCGAGCGCGACCCGGCGGCGCTGCCCTGGGCCGATCTGGGTGTGGACGTTGTCATCGAGTCCACCGGCCGCTTCACCAAGGCGGCGGACGCGGGCAAGCATCTGCAGGCAGGCGCCAAGAAGGTCATCATCTCGGCGCCGGCCAAGGACGAGGACATCACCGTGGTGATAGGCGTGAACGACGACGCCTACGACCCGGCCAGGCACCACATCCTGTCCAACGCTTCCTGCACGACGAACTGCGTCGCGCCGATGGCGAAGGTGCTCGACGAGGCCTTCGGCATCAGCCAGGGGCTGATGACCACCATCCACGCCTACACCAACGACCAGGTCATCCTGGACTTCCCGCACTCGGACCTGCGGCGGGCGCGGGCGGCGGCGCAGAACATCATCCCGACCACCACGGGTGCGGCGAAGGCCACCGCGCTGGTCCTGCCCCACCTCAAGGGCAAGCTCGACGGGCTGGCGATGCGGGTACCGGTCCTCGACGGCTCGGTCACCGACCTGGTGGCCACCCTGGACAAGAAGGCCAGCAAGGAAGAGGTCAACGCGGCGTTCAAGGCGGCAGCGGAGGGCCCGCTGAAGGGCTACCTTGTCTACACCGAGGACCCGATCGTCTCCTCCGACATCGTCAACACCCCGGCGTCCTGCACGTTCGACTCGCTGCTGACGATGTCCGCCGGCAATCAGGTGAAGATCGTCGGCTGGTACGACAATGAGTGGGGCTACTCCAACCGGCTGGTCGACCTGACCGCGCTGGTCGCCGCGCGCCTCTAGGCCCGCGCGCCGCTCTAGGCCCGCACGCCGCTGGGCCCGCACGCCGCCGGCCGGCGAAACCCGTCGGGCGGCGCCGGTCCTCCCCGGCCGTTCCTCCCGACCGGGCCGGAGGGGATCCTCGCCCGGAGAGGATCCCCTCCGGCCCTTCCTCGACAATTTCTCTCCCCGATGGAGTAACGAAGCGTGAGGACGATCGACGACCTGCAGGTCGCCGGGCACCGGGTGCTGGTCCGCAGCGACCTGAACGTGCCGTTGGACCGTTCCGGTGACACCCCGCGCATCACCGACGACGGCCGGGTCCGCGCCAGCGTCCCGACCATCGCCGCACTGCTGGACCGGGGCGCCCGGGTGGTCGTGAGCTCGCACCTGGGCCGGCCGAAGGGCGAACCGGACCCGAAGTACTCCCTGGAGCCGGTGGCGGGTCGGCTCGCCGAGCTGCTGGGCCGGCCGGTGGCGTTCGCCGGCGACGGCAGCGGTGACATCGCCGGTGCGCATGCCCGCGAGGTGATCGCCGGGCTCGGGGACGGCGAGGTGGCGCTGCTGGAGAACCTGCGCTTCGCCGCCGGGGAGACCAGCAAGGACGCGGCGATCCGCGCGGCCTTCGCCGACGAGTTGTCGGCGCTCGCCGAGTTCTACGTCGGGGACGCCTTCGGCGCGGTCCACCGGGCCCACGCCAGCGTCGCCGACGTCCCGAAGCGGCTGCCGCACGCCGCGGGCCGGCTCGTGCTCACCGAGCTGGAGGTGCTCCGCCGGCTCAGCAGCGACCCGGCGCGTCCCTACAGTGTCGTGCTCGGCGGGTCCAAGGTGTCCGACAAGCTCGGCGTGATCCGCGCGCTGCTGCCCAAGGTCGACACGTTGCTCGTCGGCGGAGGGATGTGCTTCACCTTCCTGGCGGCGCTCGGTCACGGGGTCGGCGGGTCGCTGCTGGAGACCGAGATGATCGAGACGTGCAAGGAGTTGCTCGCCGAGGGCGGGGAGCGGATCGTGCTGCCGACCGACGTCGTCGTCGCGGACAGGTTCGCCGCCGACGCGGACACCGCCGTCGTCGCGGCCGGCGCCATCCCCGCCGGCTGGCTTGGGCTCGACATCGGCCCGGCGTCGACGGAGCTGTTCGCCGCGCGGCTGGCCGGAGCGGCTACGGTCTTCTGGAACGGGCCGATGGGCGTGTTCGAGCTCGCGCCGTTCGCCGCGGGCACCCGGGGGGTGGCCGAGGCGGTCGCCGCCGGCAAGGGGTTCTCCGTCGTGGGTGGCGGAGACTCCGCCGCGGCGGTCCGCACGCTCGGCATCCCGGAGGATGCCTTCAGCCACATCTCGACCGGCGGCGGCGCGAGCCTGGAATACCTGGAGGGCAAGACGCTGCCCGGGCTCGCGGCCCTCGATGTCTGACTTCCGCGGGATGCCCGGCGCCGGGGCCGGCTGATGGCACTGCTGGGCCGGGGAAGATCTGAGCGAGGTTCCGACAGGGGATCCGGGAAGAACAGGGGATCCGGGAAGGACGAGGACGGCGTGGGCAAGGACAGATCGGCGAAGGGCGCTGCCGGCTCGAAGGGCGCCGTCGGCGTCAAGGGCACCGGCCGACGGGCGCTGGTGGTCGGCAACTGGAAGATGAACCTCAATCACCTCGAGGCGATCGCGCTGGTGCAGAAGATCGCCTTCGATCTCAAGCCCGCCGAGCTGGAGACCGTCGAGGTCGTCGTTCTCCCACCGTTCACCGATCTGCGCAGCGTGCAGACCCTGGTGGACGGAGACAAGCTCGCCATCGCCTACGGGGGGCAGGACCTCTCCCCGTACGCGTCGGGTGCGCACACCGGTGATATCAGCGGGGCGATGCTGGCCAAGCTCGGCTGCGACTACGTCGTCGTCGGGCACTCCGAGCGCCGGGCCGACCACCACGAGGACGACGCGCTGGTGGCGGCCAAGGCGAAGGCGGCCTTCTCCGTGGGGCTCACCCCCATCCTGTGCGTGGGGGAGCCCGAGGAGATCCGGGCCGCCGGCACCCATGTTGAGCACGTGCTGCGTCAGCTCGAGCAGTCGCTGGCTGGCATCACCGCCGAGCAGGCCGCGACGATCGTCATCGCCTACGAGCCGGTGTGGGCGATCGGCACCGGCCGCACCGCCTCCGCGCAGGACGCCCAGGACATGTGCGCGGCGGTCCGCGGCCAGCTGGCCAGGCAGTACGGCGATGAGATTGCCGCTGGGACCCGTGTCCTCTACGGCGGCTCGGTGAAGGCGGCGAACGCCGGCGAGCTGTTCACCATGCCGGATGTGGACGGCGGGCTGGTCGGCGGGGCGAGCCTGGTCGCCGAGGAGTTCGTCGGCATCGTGCGCAGCGGGCCGCCGGCCTGACGGCGGACGCGTCTGTGTACTCGCCCTGCCGCGCACTCGCCCTGCCGCCGGCCGTCCCGGTGCCGGACCAGGCGAAGCACCGTCGGTGGGAGCGGATACTGTTGCGTGGCGACGTGCCCGGCCCGCCCGATCCCCTCGAGGCGTGCCGGTTCCACCCACGTTGCTGGAAGGCCGAGGAGGTGTGTAGGACAGTGGAACCGCCCTTGTCGGAGGTTCGGCCTGGGCACCGGGTGGCCTGCCACTTCCCCGAGGAGCGGGAGCTGGTCTAGATGACGATCGGTCTGTCGATCGCCCTGATTGTCGCGAGTATTCTGATGATCATGCTTGTGCTGTTGCACCGGGCCAAGGGAGGCGGGCTGTCCACCCTGTTCGGCGGCGGCGTGTCCTCGTCGCTGGGTGGGTCCTCGGTCGTGGAGAAGAACCTCGACCGGTTGACCATCGTGGTTGGGATCATCTGGTTCACCTGCATCGTCGGTCTCGGTCTGCTGCTGAAGAATTGAACGCCCAGTTCGGCCCGCGCCCTGGTCCCGGCCGCGGGAGTGGTCGCGGCCGTGGAGGCCGGCTGCCCCGCCCCCTGTCCGTGCTCGCCACGGTTCTGCTCGCCACGGTCCTGACCGCCACGGTGACCGCCTGCAGCGGCGGCGGCTCGGGGGGCGGATCGCGTGAGCTCGCCGCCAGTCCCACCCCGGTGGCGACCGCCACGCCCCCTCCGCCCGACAAGCCGGGCGGCACGCTGCGGATCGTCACCCAGTGGATGCCCAGCGGCGATCCCGGCTGGGCCGACCAGCCCGGCGAGCGGGCGGTCAGCCGGCTCGTGACCCGCCAGCTGTTCAGCTATCCCTCCGACGAGGACACGACGAAGTCGACCATCCCGCGGCCGGACCTCGCCGTCGGCGCGCCGGTCGTCACCGAGAACGGGCTAGTCTACACGGTGCGGCTGCGTCCCGCGGCGCGCTGGGACACCCCCAACCAGCGCCGGATCACTGCCAACGACGTCGCCCGCGGCATCAAGCGACTGTGCACGCCCCCGAACCCGTCACCGCTGCGCGGCTACTTCACGGCGACCATCGTCGGATTCCGGGAGTTCTGTGCCCAGCTGGCGGCGATCCCGGTTGCCGACGCCGCGGCCTTCGTCGAGAGCAGCACCGTGGAGGGCATCGAGATCGTCGGCGACGACACGCTCGCGTTCCATCTACTGGCCCCGGTGAACGACTTCGTGGACGTGCTGGCGCTACCGGCGGCCTCCCCGGTGCCGCTGGAGGCCCTGGCCTACCCGCCGGACTCGCCGGAGTACCTGCACAACCTGGTGTCGGCCGGGCCGTACCGGTTCACGGTCGCTCCCGGCGAGGGGTACCGGCTGTCGCGCAGCCCATCCTGGAGCGCATCCTCGGACGGGATCCGCCGCGCCCTGCCCGACCATATAACGATCTTCGACGGCCTGAGTCCGGAGGCCATGCAGCAGGAGCTGGAGAGCGGCGACGCGGACATGTCGCTCGATGGGAAGATCCCCGACAGCCGGGCCGTGGAGCTCGCCAGGGCGAATGACCCCCGTCTCGTGGTCGACGGGGTCGGGGTCACCCTGGCGCTCACCGTCGGATTCAACGGGCCCTCCGCGGCCGCGCTGCGTGAGCTGCCGGTCCGCCGGGCGCTGCCCTACTGCATTGACCGGGTGAGCCTCGCGGCGGCGCTCGGCGACCCCGAGTTCGCCGCTGCCGCCACCGGGTTGCTGCAGGAGACGATGACCGGCTACACCGACGCGGATCCCTTCCCGAGCCCGGCGGGACTCGGCGACGCGGCCCGTTGCCGGGAGGCGCTGAGCCACACCCCCGGCGGGCCCGTCACGGCGCTGTCCCTGCTCACCACGGACAGCGCCACCGACGTGGCGGCCGCTGAGGCATTGCGGACCGCCTTCGCCCGTTCCGGCATCCGCCTCGATATCCGGATCCGGACCGGCGAGCGCTACCGTGCGGCCGCCGTCCACCCCACCGGGCAGTTCTGGGACCTGGCGCTCACCACCATCGCCCCGGACTGGTACGGCGACGCGGGCCGCACCGTCTTCCAGCCATTGCTGGACGAGACGTGGGCCGGCCCCAGGCCGGCCGACGGCGGCTACCGGGATCCGGGCGCCCTGCATCTGCTCGCCACGGCGCTGCGGGCCACCAGCGAGGCGACCGCCGCGAGCGACTGGGCCGACCTGGAGCACACGGTGGTCGAGCAGGTCGCGGTAATCCCGCTGGCCGTCGTGCACACCCCGCAGTTCCATAGTACGAACGTCACCGCGTTCACGATCGTGCCGTCGGTCGGCACCGCCGATCCGACCGCGGTCTCGCTGGGGTCCGGATGACACCCGACCTGAACACGCTCCTCCCGCTGAGGGTAACGCCAGGGGTAACCAAGCGGGGGTGGTCGGTGCATCCATGTGTGGCTCTCGCGGCCTACACTCCCCCCAGGACGTACCCGGAGGAACACCCGGGGAAAAGTGCCGGGAACGTCAGGTTTACGGAACCGGGTACGAGGTTCCGCGGCGCTCGAGGCCGCGGAATCGGCAGGCACGGTTTCCGTGCTACCACCCATGGGACGAGACGAAGGAGCACGCGGGCCGTGGCAGGTGGCAATGCCATCCGGGGGAGCCGGGTCGGGGCAGGACCGATGGGAGAGGCGGAACGGGGTGAGACCGCGCCCCGGCAACGTATCTCCTTCTGGTGCGCCAACGCGCACGAGACGAGACCGTCGTTCGCCGCGGACGCGGCGATCCCCGACACGTGGGATTGTCCGAGCTGTGGTTTTCCGGCGGGACGGGATCGGGACAACACCCCCGCCCCGCCGCGCACCGAGCCGTACAAGACCCATCTCGCCTACGTGCGGGAACGACGGAACGAGAAGGACGGCGAGGCGATCCTCGCCGAGGCGCTCGCCAAGCTTCGGGGCGCCTCCTAGCCCGGGCCCGTTCCCGGCAGCGGCCGACGGTCGCCGCCGGGAACGGGCTGCCGCCGTTGCGCCGCCGCCGAGGATGCCCCTGTGACTGTGGATGATGTCGGCATCGGCCGGATCGTCGCCGGGCGGTACCGGCTCGTCGAACGGATTGGCTCCGGTGGGATGGGCACCGTGTGGCGGGCCCACGACGATGTGCTCCGGGTCGAGGTGGCGATCAAGGAGATCCGGGTCTCCGCCGACCTCGACGACGACGAGCGTGCCGCCGGAGTGGAGACGGCGATGCGTGAGGCCCGCAACGCCGCCCGGCTGCGGGGGAACCCGCACGTGGTCACCGTCCATGACGCCGTGGAACACGACGGCCTGCCGTGGATCGTGATGGAGCTGGTCCGGGCCGGCACACTCGCCACGACGGTCAACCGGGACGGTCCCCTGCCGCCCGAGCGTGCCATCCAGGTCGGGCTCGCGGTCCTCGACGCCTTGGTCGCGGGCCAGCAGATGGGCGTGCTGCACCGGGACGTCAAACCATCGAACATCCTGCTGGCCGACGACGGCCGGGTGCTGCTGACCGACTTCGGCATCGCCACCCACGCCGCCGACCCGACCCTCACCGGCGGCGTCGGCAGCGGCGGGACGCCCGCCTACATGGCGCCCGAGCGCCTCCTCGGCGGCCCCGCGACCCTGGCCGGCGACCTGTTCGCCCTCGGAGCCACCCTCTACTTTGCCGTCGAGGGGGTCTCACCGTTCCAGCGCGACACGCTGCTCACCACTATCGGCGCCGTGCTGCACGCCGATCCGCCACCCTTCCTCCGGGGCGGCAGGCTGTCGGCAGCGATCGCCGGGCTGCTGGCCAAGAACCCGGCGAGCCGGCTGCGCGCGGAGGGAGCGCAGGCGTTGCTGACCTGGGCCGCGTCCCACCCGGCCGATTCCGCCCCGGTATCCCCGCCGTCCCCGCTGTCCCCGGCGCCGGACCGGGTCGCGACCCGTGCCGTTCCCGCCGGCGTGGCCAGGGACGGCGCGGCCCACCGGTGCGGTCGGATGGGCCCGGCCGTGGCGGGCACCCCGGCTGATGGCCGGGGCGATGATCGTCCTGGTGCTGCTCGCCGCCGTGGCCGCCGGGGCGTACCAGCTGTTCGGCGCGGACGGCAGCGGCGACGACGGCGACCGGCGTCGCGCCTCGCCGCCGACGGTCGCCACGCGGGATCCGGCGGGGGTCGGGTCGCAACCGGGTGCCGAGGCTGGCGAGGCGCTGCCCCCGGGCATGATCGGCAGCTGGAGCGGATCGGTGACGCAGGCGTTCGTGCACTTCAACGCCGAGCTGGTGCTGCGGGGCGGCCGGATCGGCGAGGTGATCGGCACGAGTGCCTACCCGGAGAGTGGATGCGCCGGCGAGCTCGTGCTGCGGGCGGTGTCCGGCGCCTCGGTCCGGCTCGAGGAACGTCTCACCCGGGTCGGGGCGTTGTGCTTCGCCGCCACCTGGCTGGACCTCGTGCTCCACGGCGACGGCACGCTCGACTGCTCGTATCCGGCGACCGAGATCAGCTCGGCGGGGCAGGCGACCATGCGCCGCTCGGCGCCCCCCGTGTCCCCATCGTCCCCCGTGCCCCCAGGCTGACCGGGGCCGCCGGCTGGCCGGACCGCCGGGTGAGCGGGCTGTCGGGTGAGCGGGTGAGTGCGCTGGGCGGTCCACCCCCGGCGGGTGAGGCGGCGCGACGGCGGGACGGCCCGGCGCGGGTATGAACGGACCGGGTCAGAAACCGGGTCCGGGCCGGAACCGGGGCCCCAGGACGCCGGGACGACCGTGGCCCGCCCAGGCCACCACCCGACCACGGCGTGGACAGGAGGTACTCCGTGGATCCCGATTTTCCGCTGCTCAGCGTCTTCCTCTATATGCTGTGGTTTTTTGCTTTCATCCTGTGGCTGTGGCTGCTGTTTGTCGTGATCATGGACGTGTTCCGCAGCCAGGATCTGTCCGGATGGGCGAAGGCCGCCTGGACGGTCGCGATCGTGGTGCTGCCCTGGCTTGGCGTGATCGCCTACCTGATCGTGCGGGGTGGCAGCATGCACGAGCGCAGCCGCGCCGCGGCGCAGCGCGACGAACAGGCCTGGCGCGCCTACCTCCAGGAGGCCGCCAGGACGACGAGCGACGCCGACGAACTTGGCAAGCTCGCGCACCTGCGAGACCGGGGGATTATCAGCGAGGCCGAGTTCGAGCGGGGCAAGACCAAGATCTTGACCTGACAAGATCCTGACCTGATCCGCCGGTGCCGTCCCGTGGGCCCGGCACGCGTACCGGGCCCACGGGACAGGTCTACGGGACAGGTCGTCCGCGGACCGCGTCACTGCCAGCCGGGCAGCCGGGAGGCGGCGGCCCGGTCGGCGAGCCACAGGCTGCGGTCGCGGCCGACCGCTCCCGTCGCCGGGATCGTGATCGGTCCCGCTCCGGAGAACGACGCCGCGACCGCATCGGCCTTCTCCTCCCCGGCGACGATCACCCAGACCTCGTGGGCGGACTGGATGGCCGGCAGGGTCAGTGTGACGCGTTCCGGCGGTGGCTTGGGGCAGTCATGCACGGCCACCACCGGCTCGGTCGCGACGACCGCGGGGGAGCCCGGGAACAGCGAGGCGACATGGCCCTCCGGGCCGAGCCCGAGGAGCACCACGTCGAAGCTCGGCACCGCCGATCCGGTGACGGCACGGGTGGCCAGCAGCGCGGCGTACTCCACCGCGGCGGACTCCGGGTCGGCATAGCCGGAGGCCGCGGCTCGTCCCTCGACGTCACCGCCCGCGGTCGGAGCCGCCAGATGGCCCATCGGGAAGATCCGTTTGGGATCCACCGGGATGTGATCGAGCAGCGCCTCCCGCGCCTGCCGCTCGTTGCGGTCGGGCGAGCCGGCCGCGACGAACCGCTCGTCGCCCCACCAGATGTCGACCTTGCTCCAGTCCACCGCGTCGAGAGCCGGGTTCGATCGCACCGCCCGCAGCAGGGCGATGCCGATGCCACCGCCGGTCAGGACGAGTGAGGCCTCCCCGCGGGCCGTCTGGGCGTCCACCAGCCGGGTGATCAGACGGGCCGCGGCGGCCCTGGCCAGCACCCCGGCGTCACGATGGAGGACGAGCTCCGGCTTGGCCGTCATGCGCCACCCACCGCCCGTTCGTTGTTCGAGGCACTCGTCGGGGCGGTGCCCGGGGCCGCGGCGCTCGACGTCACGGTGCTGGCGGCCAAGGCGTCCGTGGCGCCCACGGTCTGGTCCATCGGGTCCCGCCAGATGTGCTCTCGGTGCGGCGAGCGCCTGGTCAGGTTCGGCAGGCCGCTCCAGGTACCCAGGGCCTCGGCGTAGACGGCGTCGTCGTCGAGCCGGCGCAGCTCCTCGGCGAGCAGGTCCCCGACGCCCCGGTCGGACAGGGGCAGTACCCGGTCCGGGTACCCGGTGCGGGAGATCATCGCCGACTGGGAGTCGGTGCGGGAGACGGCCAGCCGGTCCCCGTCGAGGGCGACGGCGACCGCCGTGATACCGGGCCGGCCACCCGTTTCGTCGACCGTCACCGGGACGGCGAGCCTGTTCTGGAGCCAGCCGGCGAACAGCTGGGCGCTCGGATCGGCCCGGCCGGCGGTGATGACGGCTGAGTCCGGCCGCTCGCTGACCACCGCGTCGAAGGCGGCAGCGAGCAGGGTGCGCCAGGGCGACAGCCTGGTCCAGGACAGGTCCGTGTCGCCGGGGGCGAAGTCCGCGGCCCGCTGGAACAGCGCCGACAGCGGGTCCGGGCTGGCAGTGACGTCGGTGACCCGCCGGTCGGCGAACACGCCGAGCGGGTCGTAGGCGATCCGGGTCGGCGGCTCGTCGTGCCACCAGGTGACCACCGGGGCGTCCGGTGCGAGCAGGGGAAGCACGACCGATTCCGCGTGCAGCGCCAACCGGCCGGACATCCGCATCACGACCGCCTCGCCCGGGCCGAGCCGACCGCCGATCGAGACCTCGGCGTCGAGCCGGGGATGCGGCACGTTGACCTGCCGGCGGACGACGATCAGTAGCCGGCACGGATGGGCGGAGGCCGCCAGCGTCGCCGCGCCCTCGGCGGCGCTGACGTGCTTTTCGTCAACGACGACGACGAGGGTCAGCGCCAAGCCGAAGGCCAGGGCTCCGGCCGCCCGTCGTTCGGCGGAGAGGGCCTTGACCACCTCAGAACCGGTGGTGTCCCACAATGTGGTCACGAGGGGCTCCTAATCCATGGTCATGGCCGCCGCCACCGGCGACCGTCGTGGGCGAGCATCTCGTCGGCGGCTGCCGGGCCCCAGGTGCCGGCCCGGTAGCGGTGCGGGGTGGTGCCCGCCCAGTGCCGCTCCAGCGGATCGACGATCCGCCAGGACTCCTCGACCTCCGCGTTGTTCGGGAACAGCGTCGCGTCGCCGAGCAGCACGTCGAGGATCAGCCGTTCGTAGGCCTCCGGCAGCGCCTCGGTGAACGCCTCACCGAACAGGAAGTCCATCGCGACGTCCCGGACCTCCATCGCCGAGCCGGGGACCTTGGAGCCGAACTTGAGCGTGACCCCCTCGTCGGGCTGCACCCGGATGACCAGTTGGTTGTTGCCGAGCTCGGTGGTGGCGGTCTCGTCGAACGGCAGGTGCGGCGCCTTCTTGAAGAAGATGGCGATCTCGGTGACCCGCCGTGGCAGCCGCTTGCCAGTCCGCAGGTAGAACGGCACCCCGGCCCACCGGCGCGTCTCGATGCCGAAGCGCACCGCCGAGAAGGTCTCCGTCCGCGACTGCGCGGGGATGTCCTGTTCGTCGAGGTAGCCCGGGACCCGCTCCCCGGCGAGCCAGCCCTGCTCGTACTGCCCCCGTACCGCGTAGCGGGTGAGGTCCGTGGGCAACGACACCGCGCGGAGCACCTTCAGCTTCTCGGTGCGGATGGTCTCCGCGCCGAAGCTGACCGGCTCCTCCATCGCGGTCAGGGCGAGCAGCTGCAAAAGGTGGTTCTGGAGCACGTCCCGGGCGGCGCCCGTCTCGTCGTAGAAGCCGGCCCGGGTGCCGATCCCGACGTCCTCGGCCATGGTGATCTGCACCGAGTCGACGAACTGGGAGTTCCAGATCGGTTCGAACAGCGTGTTGGCGAAGCGCAGCGCGAAGAGGTTCTGGACCGTCTCCTTGCCCAGGTAGTGGTCGATGCGGAACACCCCGGACGGGGTGAAGACGTCGTCGACGAGCGCGTTGAGCTGCCGGGCCGACTCCAGGTCGTGACCGAACGGTTTCTCGACGACGACCCGGCGCCAGCCGCCCGAACCAGCGGCCGAGGAGAGCCCGGTGCGCTGCATCTGCTTGAGCACGACCGGGAAGGCCAACGGCGGGATCGACAGGTAGAACGCCGCGTTGCCACGGATACCGTGGGAGTGCTCCAGGCTTTCCAGTGCCCGGGCGAGCCGGTCGAACGCGGCGTCGTCGTCGAAGGACCCCGGCAGGAACCGCACGGAGCCCGCCAGCCGGTCCCAGACCTCTGCATGGAAGGGGGTGCGGGCGCCCTTCTCGGCGGCCTGCCGGGCGAACTCGGCGAAGTCCTCGTCGGGCCAGTCCCGGCGGGCGAACCCGAGCAGGACGAAACCCGGCGGCAGCAGGCCGCGGTGGGCCAGGTCGTAGACGGCGGGGATCAGCTTCTTGCGGGCCAGGTCGCCGGTAGCGCCGAACACCACCAGGGCGCTCGCGTCCGGCAGGCGCGGCAGTCTGCGGTCACGTGGGTCCCGCAGCGGGTTGGTACTCACCGTGGGCGCCACCCGTTCCCCCTTCATTCTGCTTGTGGTCTCTCCGAGGTTGTTTCACCGGGGACCGTCGGGTGTCCATGAACGACGCTGAGACGATCATCATGGCCGTGGCGACCGCCACGGCCACGGCCGGCGCCAGGCCTTACGCGGACGAACCGGGTGAGCCCAGGTGCGCCGCGATGGTGTCCAGCAGCTGGGTCCACGAGTCCTCGAACTTCTGTACGCCCTGGCTCTCCAGGGTCTCGATCACGTCGTCGAGATCGATTCCGACGGCCGTGAGCTGGGCGAACACCTCGTGGGCCTCCTCGTAGCGGGGGCGGATCGTCTCGTCCGTCACCGACCCGTGGTCGGCGAACGCCTCCAGGGTTGCCTCCGGCATCGTGTTGACGGTTCCGGGCGCGATCAGCTCGGTGACGTAGATCGTGTCCGGCAGGGATGGGTCCTTGGTGGACGTCGACGCCCACAATGGGCGTTGGGGCTTCGCGCCCGCCGCGGCCAGGGCCGCCCAGCGGGGAGTGGCGAACGCCTTCTCGTACCGCTCGAAGGCCAGCCGGGCGTTGGCGACGGCGGCCCGGCCGCGCAGCGCCTTCGCCTCCGGAGTGCCGATCTTCTCCAGCCGCTGGTCGACCTCAGTGTCCACCCGGCTGACGAAGAACGACGCGACCGAGGCCAGGTCGGTGATGTCGCGCCCCGCGGCCAGGGCCTTCTCCAGACCGGTCATGAACGCGTCGATCACGGCGTCGTACCGGTCGAGTCCGAAGATCAGTGTCACGTTCACGCTGATGCCCTGGGCGAGCGTCTCGGTGATCGCCGAGAGGCCGGCCCGGGTGGCGGGAATCTTGATGAACAGGTTGGGCCGGTCGACCAGCCACCACAGGGCAGGCGCCTCGGCGAGCGTGCGCTCGGCCTCGTGGGCGAGCCGGGGATCGACCTCCAGGGACACCCGGCCGTCGACGCCGCCGCTGGCGTCGTAGACGCCGCGCAGCACGTCGCAGGCGTCGCGCACGTCGGCGGCCGTGATGGCCCGGACGGCCTCGCCGACGTCCACGCCGCGGATCGCCAGGTCGTGCAGCTGCTCGTCGTACAGGTCGCTCGAACTGATCGCCTTCTGGAAGATGGTCGGGTTGCTCGTCACGCCGACGACGCTGCGGTTCTCGACCAGGTGGGCGAGGTTGCCGGTGCGTAGGCGGTCCCGGCTGATGTCGTCCAGCCAGACCGCCACTCCGGCGGCTGAGAGCTCGGACAGGGGATTGCTCATCGGGCTGACTTCCTCTCCGCGGGCGGTGGCGTCCTCACCATGTCTCCAAGCTGTCCTCGTCTCCAAGCTGTCCTCCGATGGGCGCACCCCCTTCAGGGCACTACCCTCTGGGGCCGGCTCCATCCCAGGCTGTTTCCAGTCTGATCCCAGTCTGCGGATCCCCGTGACAGTCGGGTGGCGGTTGGGAGAACAACGCGCACGACGAGTGGAATCCCGGTCCCTGTGGTTCATGCCCGATGCCCGCCGTCCATGCGTCATACCCACCGTCGCTGTCCGATGCCCCACGCCAGTACATGTCGGTCGCCGCCGCCCGGGGGGCCGCGTGGCGCGGTTGTGAGAGAGGACGCAGGGCGGCGGCGGGGGTCCGGGCGCGGTCGACGCGCGTACGCAGCGCCGCGGCGGCTAAACTCCGACACGTCGTAGAACACCGCCCGCTCCGACTTTCGGGGCACCGTCCTGCGTGGGTCGCCCGTCGATCCCGCCGATCGCGAGGTCGCTCTGTCTACCGAGGCCGTCCTTCGTCGCCGGCATGTCCCCGCCCGCGGACCGGGGCGGGCGGGCGCCTCCAAGCCAACGACCGCACCGGCGCCGGCGCTCGAGCCGCCCGGTGTTCCCGCACC
>NZ_CDWTMO010000010.1:0-41971 GCF_977946435.1 Frankia sp. CgKIO3
TGTGCGACAGAGCCAGAACAACGGTGTAACTCCACTGTGATGCTCTGTGCATACGCGCAGGTAGAAGAGGCACCAGATGACCAGCATGACGACAGATCCGGCAGCGGAGACGATCGCGGGCGAACCGGCAGCCGCCGGCGCCCAGGCCGCAGCCCCGGTGCTCGACGAGGACGGACGCGAGTCACCATCTGATCATGCCTGGCCGCCAGCGCAGGGTCGTGCCAGCCGGACGCAACAGAGCCGTCCGGGTTGAGTCCGGGCCTGGTCCGGGTCTGGTGTCGGGTTCGATCCGGGGCCGTCCTATCCGGATTCAGTCCGGGTTCGGTCCGGATGTAGGTCAGTGCGGGGGCTCGCGCGGCGATGGCCGCGCCGCGCGAGCCCCGACTCACCGACGGTCAGCTACTGTCCGCGACCTTGGCCAGGGTCGGCTTGAGCTGCTCGAGCTGCCACGGGATATTGAGGATCGTCGGGTTGTTAACCGCGCCGGCCGTGAAGGCGTCGACCTGCAGGACCCGTCCCGCCTTGACCGCCGGGATGTCGGTGAACAGCTTGTTGCCGTTCATCTCGGTTTTCAGGGCTGGGGTGGCGAAACCGATCAGCACGAAGTCCGCGTCCAATGCGTCGAGCTTCTCCATGCTCAGCGACCGGTCCACTACATTGGCCGTCACACCCGGCGCGAGCTTCATTCCGAGTTCGGTGTAGAGCTGGACGGACACCGTCTTCGGGTCGTCGATGACCGCGAGCCCGCCCGGCTCGTAGTAGAAGGAGTAGCTGAACGTCTTGCCGGCCAGGCCGGGAAGGCTCGACCTGGTGTCCTGGATGATTTTCTCGATGGCGGCGATCGCCTTCCGGGTGTCGGCGTCGCGGCCGACGGCCTTGCCGATGATGGTGCTGTTCTCCTGCCAGGTCGCGATGCCGGCGTCATCCGTGTAGCCGACGGTCGGCGCGATCTTCGAGAGCCGGTCGTAGTAGTCGGCCAGGCCGTAGAAGTTGGTGGCCAGGATCAGGATCAGGTCGGGATGCAGCGCGGCAATCTGCTCGAGGTTCAGGTCCCCGCTGGTGCCCAGAGCGACGCTCTTCGAGAGGTCGATCTTTCCCTGGAGCCAAGGGAAGACGCCGTCGGGCTTGTATTCGTTCTTCGCGTACGCGATCGGCGTGATGCCGAGCGTCGCCAGGATGTCCTCCTCATAGCTGAGCGCGATGATCCGCTTCGGCTGGGACTTGATGACCGTGGTATCGAACTTGTTCTTCAGCGTGACCGGGAAACTGCCCGTCGCCGCGCTCGCCGACGCGGCCGTCTCACCACTGCCGTCGCCGCTACTGCCGCAGCCGGCCGTGACGGCCAACGCGGTAGCGGCCAGGATCGCCGCCAGGAGGAGTTTCAGTCTGTTTCGCACTGCTTTCTCGTTTCCGTGGTCAGGCCGCGCGCCGGGACGGCTCGCGGGTCGCGGGTCGCTTCCCATCCGGCGATGAGGCTGGGTCCGCCGGCATGAGATGCCGTCTCTCCTTGTGGTCACGCGCCGCTGACTAGGCAGACGCAATTTAGGTAAGCCTTACTTAATTAGATGGCGGCGTCCTCGTCTACCCCATCCGCCGACAAATCCGGGCATGGGTCGGTGAGCGCCCGGCGGTCCACCTTCCCGCCGGCGGTGACGGGGAGCGTGTCGACCACGGTCACGACGCTCGGCACCATGTACTGGGGAAGCAGGTCGGCACACCAGGCCAGCACCTCGTCGGCGAGCGTCCCGCCGGCCGGGCCGGCATCGACTCCGGCCCGATCGGCATCGGGGACGACGAAGGCGAGCAGCCGGGGCGCGGCGGCGTCCCGGGACAGGACGACCGCCGCCCGCCGCACCCGGGGGTGCCCGGCCAGCGCAGCCTCGACCTCCTCCAACTCCAGCCGCATCCCGCGGATCTTCACCTGGTTGTCGGCCCGGCCCACGAATTCCAGCCAGCCGGCGCTGTTCCACCGGGCGAGATCCCCGGTGCGGTACATCCGCGCGCCATCACCGGCGAACGGGTTGGCGACAAAGCGCGACGCGGTCAGCGCCCCGTTGTTCACATAACCGCGGCCGAGCAGGAAACCGGCCACGTACAGCTCGCCGACCGCGCCGGAGGGCACCGGGGCCAGCAAGTCGTCGAGGACGTGGAGCTGGGTATGCGGATTCGGTCGGCCGATGGATGCGGCGAGCCGTTCGGCGCTATCCCGGTAGATCACATGAGAGACGCCGATCGTCGTTTCGGCCGGGCCGTATCCGTGGTAGAGCGCAGTGTCGACCTGGGCGCGGAAACGGGCGAAAAGCGCGGGTGTCAGGACCTCGCCTCCGCACCAGACCTGCCGCAGCGAGCTGAGCGCCGACGTCCCTTCCGCCGCCTCCAACAAAACGTCCAGCATCGACGACACCAGATAGACGAAGGTGACCCGCTCCCCCTCGATGAGCTCAAGCAGGTATCCCGGGTCAAGCTCACCGTCCGGCTCCGCCACGACCACCCGGCCGCCACAGACGAGCGGTAGCAGAATCTCGTTGATCGAAATGTCGAACGACAACGGCGCCTTGAACAGGGACGCATCGTGCGCGCCGAAGGCGAACAGATCCGTCACCTGCCACCGCAACCGTTCGGCTATCGCGTCATGCCGGATCATCGCCCCCTTGGGAGTTCCGGTCGACCCGGAGGTAAAGATCACGTAGGCCAGCCCCGCCGGGGGGACCGGCAGGTCGAGCGGCTCGGCCGACTCGCTGCCCCAGGACCAGGCGCCCAGGTCGACCGGCACGGCGGGCACACCGTCCACCAGCCCGCCGGACTCCACCGGCGCAGCCGGACCGGTCACGATCAGCCGGGCTCGCGCGTCGGCCAGCACCCGCCGGCGCCGCTGGTCGGGCCAGGCCGGCTCGACCGGGACAAACGCCCCGCCCGCGACCATGACCGCGAGGACCGCGACGATCATCTCGGCTGATCGGACCAGCCGGATGCCGACGATGTCTTCCGGCCCGAGGCCCTGTGCCCGTAGCGCCCGGGCGAGCTGGAAGACCCGGGCGCCGAGCTCCCGGTAGGTCAACCGCACTCCGGGTGCCACGACGGCGGTCGCGCCCGGTGAGCGCCGCGCCTGGGCGGTGAACAGATGGGCGACGGTCGAGGCCCGCGCGGGCAGGCTGGCGTCATTGCAGCACTCGAGCGTCGTCGGCGGGCCGGCCGGCTCGACCGGCGGTGGCCCGGGTTCCTCAAAGCGCAAGCTCACAACCATTCCATCCGTCGACAGTGAAGCGGGAACCGTCAATGCCAGGCGTCAGCCACCACGCCCCGGAAACCCGACGGGGAAGCGGCCGGCGCGGAGTTCGGTCGGTACAGCGTCAGGCCGCCCACCTTGATGTGATCAACTTTTGACAGTTTAGCAAGTAAGCCTTACCTACTCAAGGTAAAGCTTACTTAATCAAGATCGTGGCCGCCGGACCGGGTCCGGAGACCGCCACCGCCGGGCTCGCCGGCGGCGGACAAGCCTCCGGGACCGGAGCCAGCCGGCGCGGCGCCGGACGCCGGTAGGCCGGCCAACCGGTCCAACGGTCCGGATCACCGCCGTGCTGGTTTCCGGCGCCGAACCGGCGGTTTCCCGCTCGGTACGGAAATCCCGACGGGTGCGATACACTCGTGGGCGTGACGCGCACCGGCGATAGCGATCCAGGCGATAGCGACCCAGAAAATAGCGATTCAGGCGCCCGGGCCGCTAAAAGAGTCCCCGGAATACCTGCCCGGCCACAGGAAAGTGACCCCTGATGGGAAGTGTTCTTGCCGTCAACATCGCCGTCGTCCGAACTGATGCGTGGACCGGAAGGCAGGGTCGGAGCGGGATTGACAAGCGTCCCGCCGAGGGGCCGGTGCACGTCGGCCGGTACGGCCTGCGCGGAGACACCATCTGCGACCTGACGTTTCATGGCGGTGTTGATCGGGCCGTGTACGTGTTCGCTCACGAAGATTTCTCCTGGTGGTCGCGCTCCTTTGATCGTGATATCCCTCCGGGTAGTTTCGGGGAGAACCTGACGTCGTTGGTAATGGATGTCACCGGCGCTCGGATCGGCGAGGTCTGGGCCGTCGGGTCCGCGGTGGTCCAGGTGACCTCGCCCCGCACCCCCTGCCGTGTTTTCGCCGGATTCTGGGACGTCCCGGATCTCATTAAGCGCTTTTCGCGGCGCGGTACGCCCGGCGCGTACCTGCGGGTTCTGGCCGAAGGAGAGGCCGCCGCCGGGGATTCGATCACAGTCCTGCACCGGCCCGGGCACGGGCTAACCGTCGGGCAGGTCTTCCGAGCGCTCACGACCGAGCCCGACGGGCTGCCCGCCCTCGGCGGCATCACGGATCTCCTTCCGGAAGACCTACGGAACAAGGTTCAGCGACGGCTGGCCCGATCAGCTCCCGCCAGCGGCGGGTAACGTCTCGGTCGCCGGGCCGGGCGCGGTCAGAACTTCAGGTACATGTCGTCCGGAATGATCGGCTGGTGGTAGGTGCACGATCCCGAGAGCACCGTCGATCCGTGCAGCCGCGACTTGGGAATGAGAATCTTGTCGCCGTCACTCAACGCGATCTTGTGAGTGACGTTGTTCCAGAAGTGCATGTCACCCGACTCGATCATGACCAGCCGGTGCTCGTCGTGGACGTGCGTCGTCGATGTCTCGTCACACGACTCGACGAACGTGTCGAGGTCGACCGCTATCCCCTCGGTGGTGAGGTAGGCGTCGATGGCCTCGGCCTTCGCCTTGTACTCCTCGATCGAGTCGGCCCAGGCCAGCTGCTCGGCGAGGTCACGGTCCCAGCGGCGGGCGAGCTGGGCGGCGTCCGTGAAACCGGCGTGAAAGGCGGTCAGAGCCGCATCCCCGGACAGCGCGAGCAGCGGGGTGAGCAGCGTGTCGACCAGGTCGTCCAGCGCGGCGGGGGTCAGCGCCGGCGGTGACGAGGCGAAGAATGCCGGCCGCTCGCCGAGGCCGTCCTCGACCGCATCCGCCCAGGCGGCGGCGGCGACCGCGTCGTCGATGCGCTGGTGCACGAACGCGCCGAGCAGCTCGGCATGCCGGTGCGGCGCGCGGGACAGCTGGTGGAGACGGTTGCCCCGGGCCAACGAGGTGTTCAGGTAGAGCTGCCAGTAGGCCCCGGCCGTCGGGGTGAGCCCGGCCACGGCGAGCAGGGCCGTCCAGGCGTCCGAGCCCGCCACCCAGCGCCGGTAGTCGTCGAGAAGCAGTCGCCGAGCGACCGGCTGGGCGAGGTCGTACTCGCCGAGCGACGCGCGGGCGGTCGCCGTGCGTACCGCGGGCAGGAATGCTGAGAGCTGCAACAACGCGAAGGTCGTCGCCTCGCGCCGGTCCCGGGTGCCGCGCAGCACCGTGAACGCGTCCCCCGGGTGGTCCCGGCGTTCCTCCCAGTAACCGCGCAGCTCGCTCAGCAACCCGCCGGCGGACGGGCCGACCGGCGGGGACGGGCGTTGGTGCGCCAGGAACGAGAACAGGTGGCGTTCGAGGACCGGCTGGGCGAGCGCGCCACGCAGCCGGTTCCCCGCGCCGTAGAAGTCCGAGGCGTCACGATCGGCCGCCGCGTTGCGGTTCGGCGGCAGGTACAGCAGGTCCGCGTCGTAGATGTTGCGCAGCATCCGGTGCCCGAGCAGGCCCGAGAGCTTGAGGGTGTCCTCGGGTCCCAGCGCGGTGCCGTAGTCGAGCCAGGCCAGGTCGGCGGGCCGGACCGGGCGCCGGTACGGGTCGTCCTCGGTGGTCAGCTCCTCCCACTCGGCCGGGCGGAAGGCGGGGTTCGACACGAACGAGCGCACGAGGGCGTGCGCGCCCGGTCCGTGCTGGGCGGCCTCCACCCGGCGGGCCAGATCGTCGGGCCCGGCCGGCTCGACGGGTTCCGAGCGGCCGGGTTGCTCCACCGGCGCGCTCGCCGCCGGCACTGGGTCGAGGGAGCGCTCCGGGGTGGTGGGCCCGGCCAGCGTCGTGGTCTGGTCCGAAGTCATCGAGTTCCTCCTCTGGTGGGGATGGTCGTTGGCGGCGGGCGGGCCAGGCGGGCCGGGCGCGGCGAGCGCGCGCCGGTCGATCTTGCCGGCCGCGGTCAGCGGCAGCTCGGCGACGTCGACGAAGGTGTCCGGGACCATGTGCTCGGGCAGCCGTTCGGCCAGGCAGGCGCGCAGGTTCGGTGGGCCGCTCGCCCCCGCGCGCACGCAGTATGCCCGCAGCTCGCCGTCGTCCCCTGCCTGGCCGGGGACAAGGACGACGGCGGCCTGGCGGATCCCAGGCTGGCCGCACAGCACGTTCTCGATCTCCTCCAGCTCCACCCGGAAGCCGCGGATCTTCACCTGGTTGTCGGCCCGGCCGAGAAACTCGATCTCCCCGTCGGCGCGGAACCGGCCCAGGTCTCCGGTGGCGTACATCCGGCTGCCGGGCACTGGGCTGAACGGGTCGGGCACGAACTGGTCCGCGGTGTGGCGCGGGTCGTTGAGGTAGCCCCGGGCCAGCGGCAGCCCGCTGATGAAGAGCTCGCCGACCGCGCCGAGCGGCACCGGGTTGTACTCGGCGTCCAGGACCCGGAGCTGAGTGTTCGGGTTCGGCCGCCGGATCGACACGCGGGCGGTGGCCTGGTCCGGGTCGAACACCCGGCAGGAGACGCCGATCGTCGCCTCGGCGGGCCCGTATCCGTGGTAAAGCCGGGCCCGCCACCGCTCCCGGAAGCGCCGGTAGGCCTCGTCGCGCAGGACCTCGCCCCCGCACCAGACGTGCCGCAACGAACGCCCCGCCTCCACCGCGTCCGGACACTCGAGCATCGCCCCGAGCGTGGACGGCGCGACATAGCAGAACGTCACCGAATGGGCGCGGATGATCTCGAGCAACGCGCCCGGATCCGCCTCGGCCCCAGGCGGCGCGATCACCATGAGCGCCCCGGCGACCAGCGGCAGGAGGATTTCGTTGATCGAGATGTCGATGCTCAACGGCGCTTTGTGCAGGACGACGTCATCACCGGTGAGGCCCAGCAGGTCGACCTGCCAGCGCAGCCGGTTGCAAATCGCCTGATGACGGATCATCACGCCCTTGGGTGTCCCGGTCGACCCGGAGGTGTAGATGACGTAGACGAGGTTCTCCAGGTCCACGGCGGGGTACGGGTGCGGGTTGTCGGCCGAGACCGCCCTGGCGGGCGTGCCGCCACCGGCGGTGACGAGCCGGCCGGCGGGGTCCAGCCGCAGCAGCGGCACGAAGCCGGCGCTGGCCGACAGCTCGGGCGGGGCGCCGGCCGCCCCGGCCACCACCGCCGCGATCCCGGCTTCGTCGGCCACCGCGCTGATGCGCCGGGCCGGCCAGGAGCCGTCCAAGGGGACGAACGCGCCGCCGGCTCGCAGCACACCGAGCAGGGACACCACCTGGGCGGCCGAGCGTAGCAGGCACACACCGACGGTCACCTCCGGGCCGACCCCGACCGCGCGCAACGACGCGGCGACGGCTTCGGCCCGCCGTTCGAGGTCGGCGTAGGTGAGGGTGACGGCCACGCCCGCGCCCGCGTCGGCGCCCGCCAGACCGACAACGGCGGTCGCCTCCGGCGTCCGGCGGATCGCCTCCGCCACAAGAGCGGTGAGCGAGCGCTCGACGAGCGGATCCACCCGCCCGCTGGAGAAGTCGTCCGCGACCGGTCGCCGCTGGTCGAGGTCGGTCCCGCCCCGGCCAACGTCGCCGGATGGACCCGAAGTAGGGATGGAAGACCGTCTCGCGACCATGGTTTTCCCTTCCGTTCAGGCGGAACTCGTGGCAACCGGCCCGCGGCCCGACGCCGGGTCCGGGCCCTCGAGCCCGCCGTACCGGCCGGTGCGCGCCGGCGCGGCGGCGCCGGACGAGCCGCCGCCGCGGCCTGACATCCGTCGCCGCAGGCTGCGTGGCCGCAGATCGGTCCAACTCAGCTCGATGCTGTCCAGGCAGTGCTGCCGGGTTCCCGTGACGGGCGTGTCGAACCAGCCGAGCGCATTGCGTCGCCCGTACGGCCACACCGAGTACTGCTGTTCCTGGTTGACGACCACCTTGAACAGACCCGTCGCGGCCGGGCCGGGCCCGCTTTCCCGACCGCCGCCCCGGGCGCTGTTCCGGGCGCTGTTCCGGGCGTCTCCACGGCGGCTTTCCCGGCGCTTGTTCCGGCCGTCTCCCGGCCGGGAGCGGCGTGGAACGGGCATTTCTCTGCGACCGATGCGTCGTCACGCAGGAAGTACTGCTTCCATTCCCGGTTGTCCGGGTCGCCGTAGGAGCCCAGCAGGGGCGTTGAATCCACCTCGTCCATCCTCCTGAGACGCTCGCGGATTATTTTCCGCGCGGCGGCGCCCCGCGGGCTGGTCGGCTCCAGGCCGGTGAAGACCCAGCGGGGCTGGAACGTGATGGTGAACACCGGGTTACTCCGGCTGCGTAGCCGGTGGTGAGCCGGCGTGTTACAGACGACAAAAATCGGGGTGCCGCGGAAACTGAACTCCCAGCCGGGATCGTCGATGTCGGTCGGGATGTCCGACGGCCAGGGCTCGCCATCGCTGTCGTGCAGGTAGCGCAGCACCGACCAGAATCGCTGTTCGTAGGAGAGGACGTCGTCTGGCTCCGGCCCCGCCGTCCCGCCGCCGGATCCGAAGAAAACCACGAGGGAGGTGTTCCGCGATATCGACTGGTACACCGAAAGATAGGCGGCAAGGATATCCGGCAGTACGGACCAGGTCCGTTCGTCGTGCAGATCGTCGACGAAACCGAACCGCAGCCCGCCACCATGGGCCGCGGCCACCGCGAAAACGCAGGGGAAAGGCTCGGCGTCGGACCGCAGCGTCGCCATGATATCCCGCGCGCAGGCGGCGCCCCAGCCTGGCATCGGGCCGATGGCCAGGTCCAGGATCTCCTCGCGGTATGAATCGGTCGTGCTGGTCATACTCACCCCACGAAGTTTCGGCCTGTCTCGCACTCTGCTTTCTCTCTTTCCTCAGCCGCGGGCCGGTCCCGACCGGCGGTCGCGATGTGGATTTAGTTCCGGCCGGCCGAAGCGGTTGCCGGTGATTTCGCCGCCCCCCGGTGCGCGGCGCGGGCGGCGAGTGCGTCGAGCGCCCGTAGCCACGCGGCCGCGAGGTTGCCTACGACCGCCGCGCCGGGCCCATCCGGCCCCGCCGTCCACCGCGCGCTCAACTCGGGGCCGCCCGGGCCGTCGAGGGCTCGCACGATCAGGCTCAGCGGGAATGGATCGGGCGCCTCGGCGTTCCAGTCGGCGAAAAGCTCCTCGTCCTCGGCGGCGACCGACCAGTCCGCCACCTCGCCCCGGGCCAACCGACCCACGTAGTTCAGGTAGATCGTCGGTAGGGGAGCCGCCGAGAGGACCGGCGCGGTCCGCGGATTGAGGAAGCGCAACATGCTGTAATCGGTTCCGCCGTCGGGGATCTGGGTCATGAGCTCGCGCACCCGCGCCACGGCGGCGTCCACGGCCCACGCACCGAACGCGGCGCCGTCGTCGGCCGGCCACTCGAGCAGGAACGGGTAGATCTCGGCCATCCAGCCGACCGTCCGGGACAAGTCCAGATGGTCGACGATCTGCTCCTGCCGGCCGTGGGCCTGGACGGCCACGACCATCCCCGACGAGCCGGCGGCGCCGGGCCGGATCTGGTCGGCCACGGCCAGGGACAGCGCGGCGAGCAGGAGCTCGTCCACCCCGACCCCGAACGTGGCGGGAACCGTCGACAGCAGCGCGGCCGCCCGCTCCGGCGGCACGCTCACGGTGACCGCTTCCGGCTGGTCCACCCGGGCCGGTCCGGCCGGCTCGGCCGGCTCGGCCGGTCCGGCCACGTCCGCCGTCCAGGCCACCGGCGTGGCCCGGCCGAGCAGGTCCAACCAGAACGGCAGCCGCGCCTCGGTCTCGGTCGCGCGCGCCCGCTCGTCCAGGCGGCGCGCCCATCGGGCGAACGAGACCGGGACGGGCGCGAGCTGGGGCCGCCCGCCCGCCGTCAGCGCGCCCGCCGCGGCCGCGAGATCATCCAGCACGATCGGCCAGGAGACGCCGTCGATCAGCGCATGGTGGATAATCAGCAGCAACCGGCCCGGGCGCTCGCTGCCCGCGTCCAGCCAGACGCAGCGAATGGCCTGCCCGCTGTCCGGATCGAGTTCGGTGTTGGCCGCCGCCGCCAGCCCTGAGATCAGCGCTCGGCCGCCCACGCTGTCGAAGCCGTCGCTCGCGGCGATGCCGGCGGCGTCGATCCGGCGGACCCAGGGACGGACGTCGACGCCGCCGCGCGGCGCGATCGCCAGCGACCAGGCGGGACCACCGTCCGCGCCGGTCGCCACCGCGCCGTCCGGGAAGAGGCCGTCCGGGAACGCGCCGGGTGAGTCCAAGCGGACGAGGCGGGCCCGCAGAACGTCGTGGTGGTCCACGACCGCTGTGATCATCGCGTGGAGCGTGGCCAGGTCCAGCCCGGCCGGGGCGCGCAGCAGCACCGGCGAGGAGAACGACGAGAACGTCGCCCCGCGGCCGCGCGCCGCCTGCAGCGCCGGAGTCGGCGGGACGAGGACGATCCCGGCCGGCTCGGAAGCCGGCTCGGCCGCGCCGACGGCGGGCGCGCGGGCCGTCCCGTTGGCGGCGGACGGTGCCCGCCGCGTGACAGCGGACGGTGCCCGGCGTGTGACAATAGTGGCGAGCGTCTCGGGCGTGCGGTGGCCGAACAGCAGCCGCGGGGTCACGGTGAGGCCGGCGGCCCGGATCCGGTTGACCAGCCGCATGGCGACGATGCTGTCGCCGCCGAGGGCGAAGAAGTCCTCCTCGACGCCGACCCGCTCGGCCCCGAGCACCGCGGCGAAGGCGGCGACCAGGGTCGCCTCGATGTCGTTCCCGGGAGCGCGCCCGGACACCGTCGCGCCCGCGCCGCCGGCGACCGGCGCCGACGGCTCCCGGTCGGCGCTGGCCGGGACCGCGAAGGCCGCCGGCCAGCTGAGCTCCAGCCCGCTCACCGGCGCCGACGGGTCGGCGGCGACGGCGGCGAGAAGCTCCCGCAGCCGCGCGCCGATCCGATCGGCGCTGGACCGGTCGAACAGGTCGTCGCTGTAGGCGACGCCGATGGTCAGGCCGCCGTCGGCTCCGGCCCGTTCGATGAAGTCGAAGGACAGGTCGAACTTGGCGCTGGTCCGCCGCACCGGTTCGGGCCGGGCGCTGACCGCGTCGAGGGCCAGCTCGTCGACGGCGTCGGAGGCCGCCAGGTACACGATCATGACCTGGAACAGCGGATGGCGGGCCAACAGCCGCGGCGGGTTGACCGCGTCCACCACCCGGTCGAACGGCAGGTCGTGGTGGTCGAGGGCGGCGAGGTCGCTCTCGCGGACCCGCCCCAGCAGCTCGCCGAACGACGGGTCACCCGACAGGTCGGTCCGCAGGACCACCGTGTTGAGGAAGAACCCGACCAGGTCGTCGAGGGTGTCGTCGACCCGGCCGGACACCGGGCTGCCGATGGGGATGTCCTCGCCCGCGCCCAGCCGGTGCAGCAGAGTGGCCACGGCCGCCCGCAGCACCATGAACAGGCTGGCGTTGTGGGCCCGCCCGACGGCGCGCAGCGCCGTGACGGCGTCGGCGTCGAGCGAGAGCTCGACGATCCCGCCGGTGTGGCTCGGCTCGGCCGGGCGGGGCCGGTCGCTCGGCAGCGCCAGCTCGGTGGGCAGGCCGGCCAGTGCCTGGCGCCAGAACTCCCGCGATCGGGCGGCGGAACTCGTCGGGTCGGTCTCGTCACCCAGCCGCGCACGCTGCCACAGCGTGTAGTCGACGTACTGGACGGGCAGCGGCGCCCAGTCCGGCGCGCCGCCCGCGGCCCGCGCCCGGTAGGCGACGGACAGGTCGCGGGCCAGCGGCCGGTCGGAGCCCTCGTCGGCCGCGATGTGGTGGACCAGGAACTGCGCGATGTGCAGCTCCGGCGAGCACCGGACGACGGTCACCCGCATCGGTGGCTCGCGCTCGAGGTCG
Organism: Frankia sp. CgKIO3; assembly: GCF_977946435.1. Taxonomy (NCBI): domain Bacteria; kingdom Bacillati; phylum Actinomycetota; class Actinomycetes; order Frankiales; family Frankiaceae; genus Frankia; species Frankia sp. CgKIO3. The sequence goes on from NZ_CDWTMO010000010.1 coordinate 11,971, forward strand.
AACGGATAGGCTGCGGCCGCGGCGAGCAGGTCCGCCAGGCCGTCCCCGCCCGGCTCCGGTCCGGGCCGGTCGCCGCCGGCCGGGGCCGCCCACTCGACCACCTCGAACGGGATCTCCGCGCCGGACGGGTCGAGGATCCGCTGCACGGGCTCGCCGTCGGGAGCGGGAAAGACGGTCCGCAGCGCTTCGTGCCGGGCCACCACGTCGTTCACCGCCGCGCGCAGCGCGGGCACGTCCAGCGGCCCGGTCAGCCGCCAGGTGATCGGGATGTTGTACGTCGGGCTGGGCCCCTCCACCTGCCCGATCACCCATAGGCGCCGCTGGGCGTACGACAGCGGCGGGTTCTCCGGGCGCCGCCGCCGGCTGACCGCCGGGCGGGCGGTGCCGGCCGCCTCCATCAGCCGCGCGAGCCGGGCGACCGTCGGGTCCTCGAAGACCGTGCGGGGGGTGATCTCCACGCCGAACGCCGACCGGACCGCCGCGCACAACCGCATGACGAGCAGCGAGTGGCCGCCGAGGGCGAAGAAGTCATCGTCGAGGCCGACCCGGTCGACGCCGAGCACGGCCGCGAACCGCTCGGCCAGCAGTTCCTCGCGCGCGTCGCGGGGCCGGCGGCCGGCGGCCGGCGCCGGGGCGGGCGGCTCGGGCAGCGCCGCCCGGTCCAGCTTGCCGTTGACCGTGCGGGGCAGCCGGTCCAGCGCGACGAACGCCTGCGGGAGCAGGTATGCCGGCAGCACGCGGGCCGCGTGGGCCCGGGCCGACGCGACCGGGTCCGGGCCGCTCCCCGGCCCGGGTACCAGGTAGGCGACGAGCTGGAGCGCGGGCAGGGCGTCCGGGCGGAAGACGACCGCCGCCGTCCCGACGCCGGGCGCCGCCTCCAGCGCCCGTTCGATCTCGCCGGGCTCGACCCGGAACCCGCGCAGTTTGATCTGATCGTCCGCGCGCCCGAGGAAGGCGAGCGAGCCGTCGGGCCGGCGGCGGGCGAGGTCGCCGGTGCGGTACATCCGCGCGCCGGGCGCCCCGAACGGGTCGGCCACGAACCGGCCGGCCGTCAGGCCGGGGCGGCCCAGGTAGCCCCGGGCCAGCCCGGGACCGGACAGGTACAGCTCGCCGGCCACCCCGTCCGGGACCGGCGCCAGAGCGGCGTCCAGCAAGTAGGCCCGGGTGTTGGCGACAGGCGCGGCCCAGCCCGGGTCCGGGCCGGTGCCGGCCGGCGCTGGCACAGCGCCGGCGCTGTGCCAGCCGTAGGCGTCGACCGAGTACTCGGTCGGCCCGTACAGGTCGTGGGCCACCATCCCGGGGATGGAGCACAGCCGCTCCCACAGTGGCGGCGGGGTGGCCTCGCCGCCGACCAGCAGCACGCCCGGCCGGTGGCTCGTCGTGCCGGGGGACCCCGGCCGGAGGAACCCCTGGCTCATCAGCTCCTGGAGGTAGGTCGGGGTCAGGTCGAGAACGTCGATCCGGGCCCGCTCGATGTAGTCGACGAGGGCGGCCGCGTCCCGCGCGGTGAGCTCGTCGACGACATGCACCTCGTGCCCGGCCAGCAGCCACAGCAACGGCTCCCACGAGCCGTCGAAACTGAACGAGGCCGCGTGCAGTACCCGCTGAGCGTCCCGGTCCGGGCCGGCGGCGTGCTCGGCCGGCGCGATGAGGTCGACCACGTGGGAGACGAACAAGTTGACCAGGCCCCGGTGGGTGCCGACGACCGCCTTGGGGACACCCGTGGACCCCGAGGTGTAGATCACGCTGGCCGCGCCGGCCGGGTCCGGCCAGGCAGCGGCTGGACCGGCTGGACTGTAAAGGGCGGGGGCGTCGAGGGCGGGGTCGTCGAGCGATAGGACAGGAGCGGCGACGGCCGGCAGCCGGTCGGCCAAGGCCCGGGTGGTGAGGACGACGCTCGGTGCCGCGTCAGCCAGCAGGAACGCCAGCCGCTCCGCCGGCTGCTCGACGTCGATCGGCAGGTAGCTCGCGCCCGCCGCCAACACACCGAAGATCGCCGGGACCGTCAGCGCGCGGGGCAGCGCGAGCGCCACCACCGCCTCCGGGGGGGTGCCCAGCCGGGAAAGCCAGCCCGCGATCCGGCCGACCTGGGCCGCCAGCTCGGCGAACGTCGTCCGGCTCTCGGCGGTGACCAGCGCGACCCGGTCGGGATGGGCGGCCACGGCCCGGGTGAGCAGGTCCGGCACGGTCGTCCCGGCGCCGCCGGGACCGGCGGCGTCACCGGGGTCACCGGGGTCACCGGGCAGCGCCCGCTCCGGGCCGGCGGCGCAGCGCAGGGCGGCCGCCCGCTCCTCCTCGTCGGCGATCTCCAGCCGGCTGACCGGTCTGTCGGGGTCACGGACGATCTCGGCCAGCAGGCGGAGCAGCCGGTCGGCCAGCCGGGCGCCGCCGGCCGGCTCGATGACATCGGTGGCGAAGTCGACCAGCACGGTGATCTCGTTGCGGACGGCCCGGTCGACGAACGTCACGTCCAGGTCGAACTTGGCCGTCCCGGCCTCGGGGTTGATCCAGGTCACCGGCCCGCCGAGCAGCTCCCGGCCGTCGTCGGCCAGGTGGTGGTAGCCGGCCATCACCTGGAACAGCGGGTTAATCCCCGGTGTCCGGCGCGGGTTGACCGCCGCGACCACGTCCTCGAACGGGAGGTCCTGGTGGTCGAAGGCGGCCAGGTCGGTCCGGCGGGCCCGGCCCAGCAGATCCCGGAAGGTCGGGTCGCCGGTCAGGTCGGACCGGATCACCAGCGTGTTGACGAAGAAGCCGACGAGCGGGTCGAGCGCGGCGTCGGCCCGGCCGGAGACGGGTACGCCGATCGGGATGTCGTCGCCGGAGCCCAGCCGGTGCAACAGGGTCGCGATGGCCGCGTAGGCGAGCATCGACATGCTCGTCCCGGTCGCCGCGCACAGCGCCCGCAGCCCGATCGCGACCGGGCCGCGCAGGACCCGGGCGGCCCGCCCCGACGCGCCGTCGCGTACGGCCGGGCGCGGCCGGTCCAGCGGCAGCGGGATCTCCTCCGGCAGGCCCCGCAGGGCGGCCAGCCAGAAGTCGAGCTGCCGGGCGGCCAGGCTGCCGTCGACGCCCGGATCGCCGAGCAGGTCGCGTTGCCAGAGCGTGTAGTCGGCGTACTGGACCGGCAACGGCGCCCAGTCCGGCGCGCGCCCGGCCCGCCGGGCGGCGTAGGCCGCGTCCAGGTCGAGCAGGAACGGCCGGTCAGACCACTCGTCAGTCGCGATGTGGTGCAGAACGACGACCAGCACGTCGTCGTCCGGGCCGCGCAGCACGGTCAGCCGTAGCGGCGCCTCGGCGGCCAGGTCGAACGGCTGGGCCGCCGCCCGGGTGATCCGGCCGGTCACCTCGTCGGGGCCGCACTCGACGACGTCGATGGCGGGGGTCGCGGCGACCGGGTCGAGGATCCGCTGGTAGGGCTGGCCGTCGACCGCGGCGACGACCGTGCGCAGGGCCTCGTGTCGGCCGAGGAGGTCGGTGACGGCGGCGCGCAGCGCGTCGACGTCGAGGCGGGCGCCGGTCCGGAACGCGAGCGGGTAGTTGTAGGCGTCGCTCCCGCCGGCCAGCGCCTCGACGAGCCACAGGCGACGCTGCGCCGGCGAGAGCGGGATCCGCTCGGGCCGCTCCCCCGCGACCAGCGGCGGGCGCCCGGTCTCGGCCCGGCCCGCTGCCTTCGCCGCCAGCGCCGCCACCGTCGGTGCCTCGAACAGGTCACGGATGGCCAGATCGACCTCGAGCGCGACCCGGGCCCGGCTGACCACCCGGGTCGCGAGCAGGGAGTGGCCGCCCAGGGCGAAGAAGTCGTCCTCCACCCCGACCTCGGGCAGGCCGAGGACGTCGGCGAACAGCTCGGCCAGGGTGCGCTCCAGCGCCGTGGCCGGCGGCCGGCCGGAGCTCGCCGCCGCCACCGGCTCGGCTGGTGGCAGGGCGGCGACGTCGAGCTTGCCGTTGGCGTTGCGGGGGATGGCCGGCAGCGGCACGAACGCCGACGGGACCAGGTAGTCCGGCAGGGCGGCGGCCAGGTCGGAGCGCAGGCGGGCGACAAGCGCGCCGGCGGCGCGGGCGGCTGTCGGGTCGTTCGTGCGCGCCGTGGCCGGGCCGGGCCGGGCAGCCGGGTCGGCCGCCGGCCGGGTGACCGGGAGGGCGGGGCGGCCCGAGCCGCGCACGAAGACGGCGTCGAGCCGGCCGGGGTCGCCGGGTCGCGGCGCGAGGGCCGCCTCGTAGCCCAGGGCATCGGCCAGCGCGTATACGTCGTGGGGGTCGACGGCGGCCGCCTCTCCGGCCTCAGCGCAAAACCCGGCCGCGGCGAGTTCGGCGGCGATCCGGGCGTCCGGGATCGCGGTCAGACGGACCCGCTCCGGCAGGCGGCCCCGGAGCAGCGCGCCGAGTGCCTCCACGCTGTCCACGTCGACGTCCCAGGCCAGAACGTCCCAGGCCGGGGTGAGCGGCTCCACCGCCCGGGCGCCGTCGACCGGGGCGGGTCGGCGCAGCACCACGTCGTAGCGGTGCCGGGTCAGCTCGTCGCGGTGGCGCCCCCGCTTGACCCGGACCGACACCTCGAGATCGGCCTGGGCCGCCAGGTCCAGGAAGAACGCCGGCGAGACCACCAGCTCCTTCTCCAGCAGGAGGCGCCGGTCGACGGCGGCCGCGAGCCGAGCCGGGTCGGGCCCGGGCCGCGGGCCGGGGCGGGCCAGCTCGACCGCGCTGTGGAAGGCGCGCAACCGGCCCAGGTCCCGGACGTCGCCGACGAACAGCGAGCCGCCCGGGGCCAGCAGGTCGAGCGCGCCCCGCAGCACCGAGGCCAGGTAGCCGGCGCTCGGGAAGTACTGGATCACCGAGTTGACGACGACCGTGTCGAAGAAGCCGGTGGGCAGCCCGTCGGTAAGGTGGGCCGCTTGGTGGCGCAGCTCGACCCGCCCGAAGCGGTCCGGGTCGGTGGCCAGCTCGGCCCGCAGCTTCGCGATGACGGGGGCGGCGAAGTCCGTGCCCCAGTACGCCTCGCACTCGGGCGCGAGCGGGCCGAGCAGCAGGCCGGTGCCGACGCCGATCTCCAGCACCCGCCGGGGCGCGAGTGCCCGGATGCGGTCGAGGGTGGCCGCCCGCCACTCCCGCATGTGCTCGAACGGGATCGGCTGCCCGTCGTAGCTGGAATCCCAGCCGGCGAAGTCCTCGACGAGCGCGGCGGTCGGGATCCGCTCGTACTCGTCGCTGTAGATCTGACGCCACTCGCCGACCTGGTCGGCCTCGATCGCGGCCGCCTCGGCGGGCGAGGGCTCGGCCGGCACGACGTAGGCGACGAGGCGCTTCGCGCCCGGCGTCGCCGGGTCGGCCGCCGCGATCACGGCGGACTGGCTGACCGCCTCGTGGCCGTCGAGGGCGGCGGTGACCTCGCCGAGCTCGATCCGGTGGCCGCGGATCTTCACCTGGTCGTCGGTGCGGCCGAGGAAGTCGAGGTTGCCGTCGGGGCGGCGGGCCACCAGATCGCCGGTGCGGTACATCCGCCCGCCCGGCCGGACCGGGTCGGCCACGAAGCGGGCCGCGGTCAGGCCGGGCTGGTCGAGGTAGCCCCGAGCCAGGCCGTCGCCAGCTATGTACAGCTCGCCGGCGACGCCGTCCGGGGCCGGGCGCAGCCAGCGGTCGAGCACGTAGACGGAGGTGTTGCGGATCGGCCGCCCGACGGTCGGCGTCGGGCTGTCGGCCGTCGCGGCCCCGAGGGTGTTGATCGTGTACTCGGTCGGCCCGTACAGGTTGTAGCCGGCCGTCCCGTCGGTGGTCCGCAGCCGGGTCCAGACGGAGTCGGGCACGGCTTCCCCGCCCAGCATGACCAGGGCCGGCCGGTGCCCGTCCGCGGGGTCGCCGCCGGTGGCCGGCCCGGCCTCGCTGGCCGAGCCGGTCCGCTCCAGCAGGCCGGCTTCGAACAGGTGGGCCGCGTAGGTCGGGGTGACGTTGACGACGTCGATCCGGTGGCGGTCGCAGTAGGCGACCAGCCCCTCGGCGTCTCGGCGCAGGTTCTCGTCACAGATGTGCACCTCGTGGCCCTCGACGAGCCAGAGCAGCTCCTCCCACGACATGTCGAAGGCGAAGGAGACGGTGTGCGCGATCCGCAGGCGCCGCCCGCCGGCCGCCGCCACCGTCGGGGTGAAGATCTCGTCCCGGTGGTTGAGCCACATATTCGTCAGCCCGCGGTAGGGCGTGACGACGCCCTTGGGCCGGCCGGTCGAACCGGACGTGTAGATGACGTAGGCCGGGTGGTCGAGCCGATCCGCGCGGTCGCGGGCGAAGGCACCGAGCTCCGCGCCCGTCAGCGGGCCGGCCGGGGTGGCGGCCAACTCGGCGGCGACGGCCCGCTCGTCCAACGCGAGCCAGCTCGGGCCGCCAGACGCGCCGGCGGCGTCCGACGGGCTGGGGGCGTCCGGGCCGCCGGCCAGGTAGCGGCCGGTAGCCCGGGTCGTAACCAGCAGCGCGGCTCGCCCGTCGGCCACCATCTCCATCAGGCGCGCCGGCGGATGGTCCAGCTCGAGCGGCAGGTAGGCGGCGCCGGTGCGCAGGACGGCGAACAGGGCGACAACCATATCGACCGTCCGGCCGAGCCCGAGCGCCACCACCGTCTCCGGGCCGGCGCCGTGCGCGATCAGTAGCCGCGCCAGCCGGTTCACCCGCTCGTCCAGGTCGCGGTAGGTCAGCCGCTGCTCGCCGCGGACCAGCGCGACCGCCTCGCCGGTCCGCGCGGCCCGCGCGGCGAGCAGGTCGGCGACGGTGTCCGTGCCGATCGGCAGCGCCGGGGCCGAGACCTGGTCCAGCCGGGCCCGCTCGGCCGGCAGCAGCGGGTCGAGGGAGCCCACCGGCGCGTCGAGGTGACCGGCCAGCGAGCCGACCATGGCCAGGAGACGGGCGAACAGCGCCTCGGCCCGCTCCGCCGCGACCACGTCCGCCCGGTATTCCAGCCGCGCGGTGATCCGGGCCCCGGGGAACAGCACGAACGTCAGCGGGTAGTGGGTGTGGTCGAGGCTGCTGCCGCCGATGATCCCGTGGCGGGCGCTGGTCGCCTCGTTCGCCACCTCGTCGATGAAGTTCTGCAGGACGTAGAGCGTGTCGAACAGCACCGGGTGGCCGCTGGCCCGCTGGATGTCACCGAGGCCCAGATACTCATGGTCGAGCAGGTCGAGCCGCGCCTCGGCGACCCGCCGCAGCAGGTCGCCGACGGTCTCGCGCGGATCGAGCCGGACCCGGACCGGGACGGTGTTCAGGAACAGCCCGACGACCTCGTCGATGCCGTCGAGCTCGGTCGGGCGGCCGGCGACGGTCGTGCCGAACACGACGTCGTCCGTACCGGTCGTCGCCGCCAGCACCATCGCGAGCGCCGCGTTGAAGATCGTGTTCAGGGTGACGCCGTGGGCGCGGGCGGCGGCCCGCGCGGCGGCCGCCGTCGCCGGCAGCTCGGCCGTGATCCGGGCCGGGGCGACCGGCGGCAAGCCCCGCGCCGCCGGCACCACCAGCGTCGGGCCCGCCAGGTCGGCCAGGGCCGAGCGCCAGGCCCGCTCGGCGGCGGCGGTGTCCCGCTCGCGCAGCCAGAGCAGGTAGTCGCGGTACGAACCGCGCGACGCGGGCGGGGTCGACGCCGGCTCTTCCGCCCACTCAGTCCCCGGCTCGCCGCCCCCGGCGGTGTACAGCTCGAGCAGGCCCTCGACGACGAGCGCGCCCGACCAGCCGTCCCACAGCAGCACCTGGCGGTTGATCACCAGCCGGGACCGCCCCTCGGCCAGGTGGATCAGGATCAGCCGGAACAGTGGCGGCCGCGCCACGTCGAACGGGCGGGCCCGGTCGGCGGCGGCGATCCGCTCGGCCGCCGCCGACCGCTCGGGCTCGGCCAGTCCGGACAGATCGATCTCCTCGACCGGGGCGGGCAGGTCGCGCGCGATGACCTGCGCCGGGCGGGACAGGCCGTCGCTGAGGAAGCCGGCGCGCAGGGTCGGGTTGCGGGCCATGAAGGTCGCGCAGGCCCGGCGCAGCCGGCCGGCGTCGAGCCGATGGTCGAAGTCCAACGAGAACTGGGCGGTGTAGGCGTCGCTGGTCGCGTCGAGCGCCGAGTGGAAGTACAGGCCCTCCTGGAGCGACGAGAGCGGCCAGACGTCCTCGACCGGCGCCGGGAAGGTACGCGCGATCCGGTCCGCCTCGGCCGGCGGGAGCGCGATGAGCTCGACCGGCTGGCCGAGCGCGGCGGGGCCGGAACCGGGACCGAGACCGGGACCGCCGGCCGGCGCCAGCGAGGCCAGCTCCCCCAGCGCGTCGAGGAAGCCGTCGGCGATGCGCGCGGCCTCGTCCGCCGCCAGCACGGTGGTCAGGTAGGTGAGCGTCGCGCGCAGCACCGGCCCGGCGCCGGCCGGGGACGTCTGGGCGGTCTCGACGCTGACCACATCGATGGTCAGCGGATAACCGACGCCCAGGCCGGGGTCGGGCTCGGCGGCCAGCGCGTCGAACTCCTCGGCCGGCCCCCAGTCGGCCCGGCGGTCGGCGCCGAAGCGACCGAGGTAGTTGAACAGCACCTGGGGCTGTCCGGCCCGGGCCAGGGCCGGGCCGGCGAGCGGGTTGGCGTAGCGGAGCAGGCCGAAGCCGATGCCGCGCTCGGGCGTGGCCCGCAGGCGGGCCGTCACCTCGGTCAGCGTCGCGCCGGCGCCGGCCCGGGGCGGCGCGAGCCGGACCGGCGCGATGCTGGTGAACCAGCCGACGGTGCGGGCGAGGTCCAGTCCGGGGGCGATCTCCTCGCGGCCGTGGCGCTCGAGATCGACCAGGAGGTCGCCGTCGCCGTCCGCCGGGGCGGGCCGGATCGCCATGCGCAAGCCGGCCAGCAGGACGTCGGTGACCTCGGCGCCGGTCGCCGCCGGGACGCCGGTGAGCAGGGCGGTCGTGGCCGCCGCCGGCAGCTCGACGACCAGTCGCCCGGTGTCGGCCACAGTGCCGACGGCCGCTGGGCCGAGCGGGGGCCCGGCGGCTTCGGCGACCGGTCCGGGCGGCTCGGGGAAGGGACGCGCGCCCGGGGCGAGCGTCTCCAGCCAGTAGGCCAGCTCGCCGAGGCGGGCCGGGGCGGTCGCGTGTTCGGCGACCACCTGGCTGAAGGCGCGCAGTGAGGTGCCGACCGGCTCGAGCGCCGGCCGCCGGCCAGCCCGGGCCGCCGCGTAGGCCGCCTCGAGGTCGGCCAGCAGGATCCGCCAGGACACGCCGTCCACGACGAGGTGGTGGGCCACCATCACCAGCCGGCCCGGTTCGGTGGGACCGGCGTCGAGCCAGACCGCGCGCAACGTCGTCCCGGTGTCGGGGTCGAGGCGCCCGGCGGCCGAACCGGAGGCAGCGGCGATCATCGCGCGCAGCGCGGCCGGGCCGAGCCCGGCGACATCGATCCGGGTCAGGAGCTCGGGGTCGGTCGGGCCGTCGCCGGCCGGGTCGATCTGGAGCAGCCACACGCTCGGCGCGGGCCGCAGCAGCCGGGCCCGCAGGGCGTCGTGGTGCGCGACCAGCGCGCCGAGCGCGGCCCGTAGGGTCGCCTCGTCGGCGCCGGCCGGCGTCCGGGCCACGAACGCCTGGTTGAACCGCCGGATCTCACCGCCCCAGTCGGCGAGCCGGGCGACGATCGGCGGGGGTGTAAGCACCCCGGTCGCCGCCGCGCCCGGCCCGGCGGCCCCGCTGACCAGCGCCGGCGGGCCGGCCGGGGCGGGCGAGGTCTCCGGGGCGGGCGAGGTCTCGACGGTCTCGCGGGTCTCGCGGGTCTCGACGGTCTCGGCCGTGGCGCGGCCGGCGACGAGCGCCGCCAGCGCGGCCGGCGTCCGTTGGACGAAGACCTCGCGCGGGGTGAGCCCGACGCCTTCGCGGCGGGCCCGGTTGACCAGCTGGATCGCGATGATGCTGTCGCCGCCGAGGGCGAGGAAGTCGTCGTCGGCGCCGACCCGGTCGGCGCCGAGCACGGCGGCGAACACCGCGCACAGCGTCCGCTCCAGGTCGGTGGCGCCCGACCGTCCCGAAGTCGCGGTGGTCAGGCCGGGAGCCGGCAGGGCGGCTCGGTCGAGCTTCCCGTTGCCGGTCAGCGGCAGCGCGTCCAACGCGACGACCGCGGCCGGGACCATGAAGTCGGGCAGCGCGGCGGCGGCCCGGTGCCGCAGCGCCGGCCCGTCGACGCGCCCGCCCGCCCGGGGGACGACGTAGGCGACCAGCCGGCGCCGGCCGGCGCTGTCCTCCCCGGCGACGACCACGGCCCGCTCCACCGCCGGATCGGCGGCCAGGACCGCCTCGATCTCGCCCGGCTCGATCCGGAAACCGCGGATCTTGACCTGGTCGTCGGCCCGGCCCAGATACTCCAGCGAGCCGTCCGGGCCCAGCCGGGCCAGGTCGCCGGTGCGGTACATCCGGTCGCCGTCTTCGCCGTAGGGGTCGGCCACGAACCGGGTGGCGGTCAGGCCGGAGCGGCCCAGGTAGCCCCGCGCGAGCTGGACGCCGCTGACGTAGATCTCCCCCGGGACGCCCGGCGGGACCGGGGCGAGGTGGCGGTCGAGGAGCCGTGCGCGCAGGCCGCGCAGCGGCTCGCCGATCACGCTCCGGCGGTCGGCGGCGGCATCGGCCGCGCCGGCCCGGTCCAGCGGCAGGTACGTGACGTGCACCGTGGTCTCGGTGATCCCGTACATGTTGACCAAAGTCGGTGCGCCGTCCGGGTGGCGCTCGTACCAGGGGGCCAGTCGGCCGAGCTCGAGCGCCTCGCCACCGAAGATCACCAGACGGAGGCTGAGGTCAGACCGTCCGGCCTCCTGCTCGGCCGCCCGCAGCGCGCCGAAGGCCGACGGCGTCTGGTTGAGGACGGTGACGGACTCCCGCCGCAGCAGGTCGAGGAACTGCTCGGGCGAGCGGGAGACGTCGTGGTCGACCACGACGAGCCGGCCGCCGTGCAGCAGCGGCCCCCACAGCTCCCACACCGAGAAGTCGAACGACACCGAGTGGAATAGCGTCCAGACGTCGGAGGCGTCGAAGCGGAAGAGATCCCGGGTGTCGGCGAACAGGCGCACCACGTTGCGGTGCGGGATCAGCGCGCCCTTCGGGCGGCCGGTTGAGCCGGAGGTGTAGATGACGTAGGCGAGGTTGTCCGGGCGCGCCCGCCCCGCCCCGTCCGGCGGGGTGGCCGGCGCTTCGGCCAGCGCCGCCCCGACCAGCGGGTCGTCCAGCGCGATCAGGGGCACGCCCGCCCGGGCCGGCAGCGCCGCGCGGGTCTCGATGGTGGTCACCGCGCAGACCGGCGCGGCGTCGCGCAGCATGAACGCGATCCGGTCGGCCGGGTAGGCCGGATCGACCGGCAGGTACGCGCCGCCGGCCTTGAGGACGGCCAGCAACGTCACGACCAGGTCGGCCGACCTGGGCAGCGCGACCGCCACGACCGACTCCGGGCCGACGCCCCGCCCCGCGAGCAGGCGGGCGAGCCGGTTGGCCCGCGCGTCCAGCTCGGCGTAGGTGAGCTCGGCGTCGCGCCAGCGCAGCGCGACCGCGTCCGGGGTCCGGTGGGCCTGGGCCTCGAACAGCTCGGGCAGGGTGGCGCCGGCGCCCCACCCAGGTGCCGGCGGCGGCGGGAGGAGGGCGGCCCGGCTCCGCTCGGCCGTGGGCAGGGCGGCGACGGCGCCGATCGGCCGGTCGGGATCGGTGGCGATCTCCTCGAGCAGCGCGAGCATCCGGTCGGCCAGGCCGGCGACGGTCGCGTCGTCGAGGACGCCGCGCTGGTAGCCAAAGGTGAGCCGCAACCGGTCGCCGGGGATCACCCGGATGGTCAGCGCGTAGTGGGTGGCGTCGTGGCCGTCGACGGCGGCCAGCCTTGGGCCGCCCGGCGGGATCAGCGTGGCCGCCGCGAACGGGTAGGACTCCAGGACGAGCAGGGTGTCGAAGGCATCCCCCTGGCCGGCCAGCGCCTGGATGTCGGCCAGGCCGAGGTGCTCGTGGGCGAACAGCCGGCCCTGGGCCGCCTGGAGCTCGGCCATCAGCGCGGCGAACGTCCCCCCGGCGGTCACGGTGGCCCGAACCGGGATGGTGGTGACGAACAGGCCGATCATGGCCTCGACCCCGGTCAGCGCCGCCGGCCGGCCGGCGGTCGCCGCCCCGAACACGACGTCGTCGCGGCCGGCTGCCCGGGCCAGCAGGACCGCGTGGGCCGCCCGCAGGACGGTACTCAGCGTCAGTCCCCGCTCGCGCCCGAGCGTGGCCAGGCGGGCGGCCAGCTCGGGGCTGGCCTCGCGGTCGACGGCGGCCGGGCTCGGGGTCGTCTCGCTCGCCGGCGTGGCGCGGTGGCCGCCGCCGGCGGCCAGTAGGGTCGGCCCCTCGAGGCCGGCCAGCTCGGTCCGCCAGGCCGCGCGGGCGGCGTCCCGATCCTGGGCCCGCAGCCAGCACAGGTAGTCCGAGTACGAGCGGACGGCGGGCGGCCGGGGCGGCGGGGCTGCATCGGCATCGGCATCGGCATCGGCGGCCAGCGTGAACAGTTCCCGCAGCACCAGCGGCAGCGACCAGCCGTCCAGGATGACGTGGTGGGCGCAGACCGCCAGCCGGGCGCTGTCCGCTCCGGTGCGGACCCACAGGAACCGGATGAGCGGCGGCGTGGTCAGATCGAAGCGCGCCGCCCGGTCGGCCACGACCAGCCGCTCGGCCTCGGCCAACCGCTCGGCGGCCGGCCAGCTGGAGAGGTCGACGATCGTCCACTCCGGTTCGGCCCGGTCCAGGATGGCCTGGGCCGGGGCGGCGCCGTCGGCCAGGACGGCGGCGCGCAGGAGGTCGTGCCGGGCGACGAGCTCCCGCGACGCCGCGCGCAGGCGTTCAGGGTCGAGGACGTCGGCGTCGCCGCGCAGGTCGAGGACGAACTGGATGACGTAGACGTCCGGCGTGTCGTCCCCGTCGACGAGGCGGTGGAACAGCATCCCCGCCTGCGACGGCGACAGCGGCCAGACCTCGGTCAGGCCGGGCAGCCGCTCCCGCCAGCGGGCCAGGTCCGCCGGGTCGACCGGGGCCAAGCCCACGGGCGCCAAGCCCACGGGCGTCTGGTCTGAAGGCGCCTGCTCTGAAAGCGCCTGGTTCGCGGGGGCCGAGGCGTCCGCCGCTGCGGCCAGGCCGGCGACGGTCGGCGCGGCGAACACGTCGGCCAGCTCGACCGTCACGCCGGCGGCAGCCGCCCGGGTGACCACGGCGAAAGCCAGGATGCTGTCGCCGCCCCGCTGGAAGAACGAGTCGTCGACGCCGACGTCGGGCTGGCCGAGCACGGCCGCGAAGACGTCCCGCAGGACCTCCTCGGTCCGGGTGGCCGGAGCCCGAGCAGGCAGAGCCCGGCCGGACCGGGCCGCCGCCCGGAAATCGGGCGCGGGCAGCGCGCGGCGATCCAGCTTCCCGCCGGGGGTGGTGGGCAACGCGGGCAGCGCTACGAAGGCCGCCGGCACCATGTAGTCGGGCAGCGCCGCCGCCACGTGGGCGCGCAGCGCCGCCGCGAGCGCCCCGCTGCCGGCTTCGTCCGCTGCCGCCCCGGCTGGGATGACGTAGGCGACCAGCGCCCGGCCGGCCGGCCCGTCCTCGCGGACGACCACGGCGCAGCGGGCGACCGCCGGGTGGCGGTCGAGCACCGCCTCGATCTCACCCGGCTCGACCCGGAAGCCGCGGACCTTGACCTGATCGTCCGAGCGGCCGGCCAGGACCAGCTCGCCGCTAGCCGTCCACCGGGCGAGGTCGCCGGTCCGGTACATCCGCTCGCCGGTCCCGAACGGGCTGGCGACGTAACGGGACGCACCCAGCGCCGGCCGAGCCAGGTAGCCGTGGGCGACGCCCGCGCCGGCAAGGTACAGCTCGCCGACGACGCCCGGCGGTACCGGCATGAGAGCGCCGTCCAGCACGTAGGCCCGGGTGTTGCGCAGTGGGCGGCCGACCGTCGGCCGCCCACGGTCGGCGCTTCGCACCGGGCCGGTCGTCGCCCAGACCGTCGTCTCGGTCGGCCCGTACAGATTGGTCAGGCTCTCCGCGCGGGCGGTGAGCTCGCGGGCGAGGTCGGCCGGCAGCGGTTCGCCGCCGCACAGGACCCGCACCCGCGGGTAGGGCCCAGCAGCCGCGTCAAGGATGGATCGCCAGCGCGATGGGGTCGTCTGGGCCAGCGTCACCGCGCCCGCGGTCAGCAGCCGGGCCAGCTCCGAGGGGTCGCGGGCCGCCCCGCCCTCGACGAGATGGATCGAGGCGCCGACGGTCAGCGGGGCGAGCAGTTCGACCGTGCTCGGGTCGAAGCCCAGCGTGGTCGCGGCCAGGACCCGGTCGGCTGGCCCGATACCCACGGTCTCGGCGAACGACGACAGGAAGTTCGCCAGGGACCGGTGGCCGACCAGGACGCCCTTCGGCCGGCCGGTCGAACCCGACGTGTAGATCACGTAGACCGGGCTGTCCGCGTCGACGGCGGGCGGCCACGATCCAGCGGCCGGCACCGCCGCGGCGCCGGCGTCGGGCTCGGCCTCGGCGTCGGGCTCGGCCTCGGCGTCGGGCTCGGCGTCGGCCTCGGGCTCGGGCTCGTCGATCAGGACGAGCCGCGTCCCGGGCGCGACCCGCAGCCGCGCGGCGAGCGCTCTCGTGGTGACCAGCACCGACGGGGCCCCGTCCTCGATCATGAACGCGATCCGGTCCGCCGGGTAGTCGGGGTCGATCGGGAGGTAGGCGGCGCCGGCCCGGGCGGCGCCGGCGAGCGCGACGACCAGGTCGACCGAGCGGGGCAGCGCGATCCCGACAATGGAACCGGGCCGGGCGCCGCGCCTGGCCAGCCGGCGCCCGAAGGCGTCGGCCGCCGCCGCGAGCTCACCGTAGGTCAGGGTCCGCTCGGCGGTGACCAGCGCCGTCCGGTCGGGGCTGGCCGCGGCCCGAGCGGCGAACAGCGCCACCCACGGCTCGGTCGGGCTGGGCCCGGCGGTGTCGTTCCAGTCGACCAGCACCCGGTCACGCTCGGCCGAGCCGAGCAGGTCGATCGGGCCGATCGCCGTGCCGGGCTCGGCCAGCGCCCGGGCCAGCAGCCGCTCCAGCCGCGGGCCCACCGAGCCGGCGAACGCCGCCGACACCGAGCCCGGCTGGTAGGTCGTCTCCAACTCGAGCGGGCCAAAGCCGCCGTCCCCGCCGAACTCGGCCACCACCATCAGCGGAAACTGGGCGGTGCCGTTAGGCAGCGAGCGGCGCTCGCCGCGCAGGTCCCGGCCGTCCTGGTCAGTGCGGTGGAGGGCGGCAGCGGCCGGCGAGCGGACGGCGAACATCGTGCTGAACAGGCTGGACACGCCGTCGGAGCGGTCCGGGTTGAGTTCGCGCGCGACGTCGGCCAGGTCGACGTCGGCGTGCGCGAGGGCGCCCCGGCACACCTCGCGGGTCCGGGCGACCAGCTCGGTGAACGTGTCGGCCGGGCCGACGGTGAGCCGGAGGCAGATGGTGTTGCCGAAGTAGCCGATGACGCCGTCGGTCCCGGCGCCGTCCCGGTTGACGACAGGCGAGCCGACGGTGATGTCGGTGGCGCCGGTGGCCCGGTGGATCAGGGCCGCGTAGGCGGCGAGCAGCACCACGAACGGCGTCGCGCCGTGCCGGGCGGCGAACGCCCGCACCTGGCCGGCCAGCTCGGCCGGGGCGTGATGGACGACCTGCCGGCCCGCGTCGCGCCGACGGCCGGCCGGCGGGTCGGCCGGCTGCGGCTGGCCCGGCTGCGGGTCATCTGGGCTCGGCTCGGGCAGGCGTACCGGATCGGCCAGCGGGAGCAGCCGTTCCCGCCAGTAGGCCCGCCCGGCCGGGCGGGCAGCCGTCTCGGCTGCCGGCCCCGCCGCGTCGATGAACGAGACGGTGGCGGGCGGGCCGTCGCCGTCCCGGCGGTCGTAGGCGGCCAGCAGGTCACCGAAGAAGATGTCCCAGGACACGTCGTCCCAGGCGATGTGGTGGGCGGCCACCGCGAGCAGGTGCCGGAGCGGGCCGTGGCGCAGCACGGTGACCCGCAGCGGCGATTCGGCGGTGAGGTCGAACGGGCGCCGGGCCGCGCGCAGCGCGATCTCCCGTGCGCGCTCCTCCCGCTCCTCGGCGGGCACGGTCGTCAGGTCCACGCTGAGCCACGCCGGTTCGATGTCGTCCCGGAGCACCTGCTCGAGCTGCCCGTCCGGGGTGACCCGGTAGGTCGTGCGGAGGATCTCGTGCCGGCGGGCGACGGAGAGCAGCGCCCGGCGCAGCGCATCGACGTCGAGCGGGCCGGTCAGCTCGAACCCGGCTGAGATCGTGTAAGCGGCGCTGCCCGGGTCGAGCCGCGACAGGAACCACATCCGGCGCTGTCCCGGGCTGGCCGGGTAGCCCCGGCCGGGCTCCCGTCGCGGCCGAGGGCCGGCGCCGCTGGCTGGCTCGCGCGTCAGTCGCTCGGCCGCCAGCCGGCGGCGGAGCAGCTCGCGCTTGCGCTGCGCGGAGTCGGGACTCGCCACGATGCACGTCCTTCCAGTGGTGCGGCTTCCAGCGGTGCGGCTTCCGATACGGCCTAGGGGAGGCGGGCGTGGCTGAGGGCCCGCGCCCGCGCCGTCGCCCGGCGGCGCTAACCGAGACGGCGGCGCAGCTCCCGCTTGTCAATCTTTCCGACGGGGATGAGCGGTAACCTGTCGACGATCGTGAGCAGGTCGGGGAGCATGAAGCGGGCCAGCCCGCGCTCGCGCAGGTACGCCTTGACCGCCTTGAGGGTCAGCGTCGCCCCGGGCCTCGGGACGACCACCGCGCGGACGCTCTCGCCGACCTGCTCGTCCGCCGCTGCGATGACGGCGGCCTGGGCGATCGACGGGTGGGCGAGCAGGTGCTCCTCGAGCTCGGTGGCGGAGACGTTCTCGCCGCCCCGGTTGATGACGTCCTTGAGCCGTCCCTCGACGACCAGGTTGCCGCTGGCCGTCAGCCGGACGAGGTCGCCGGTGCGGTAGAAGCCGTCGGGGCTGAACGCGGTCGCGTTGTGCTCGACGGCCCGGTAGTAGCCGCGCACGGTGTAGGGGCCGCGGGTCCACAGCTCGCCGATCTCGCCGGGCGCCACGTCGGCGCCGTCGCGGTCGACGATCCGGATCTCATCGGCGGGCGCGAGCGGGCGGCCCTGGGTGGTGAAGGCGAGCTCGTCGTCCTCGTCCGGGCGGGTGTAGTTCAGCAGCCCCTCGGCCATGCCGAAGACCTGCTGAACGCGCGGGCCGAGGACCGTCGGGATGCGCCGGGCCAGCTCGGCGTCCAGGCGGGCGCCCCCGACCTGGAGCAGGCGCAGGCTGGCGGTGTCCGGCCCCTCCCATCCGGCGGCGTCGACCCAGATCCGGGCCAGGGCCGGGACGAGGGCGGTCACCGTGACCCGTTCCCGGGCGATGAGCTCGAAGACGATCTCGGGGCTGGGGGATGGCGCCAGGACCACCGTCGCGCCGACGCCGAGCGCTCCCAGGATGCCCGGACAGGCCAGCGGGAAGTTGTGCGCGGCGGGCAGCGCGACCATGTAGACGTCGTCGCTGGTCAGCCCGCACAGCCGGGCGCTGGCCTCCGCGTTGTACGCGTAGTCCCAGTGGGTGCGCGGGATAAGCTTGGGCTTGCCGGTCGTGCCGCCCGAGATGAGCAGCACCGCGACGCCGGCCGGCTCGGGCACCGGTGGTGGCGCGGCCTGCCCGCCGGCCCGAGCGGCGGCCCCGGCCGCCGCTACGGCGTCGAGGCCGGTGAACGGACCGGCCTCACCGGCCACCAGCACATGACCCACCGACGGGACCGTGGCGACGATCTCCTGGGCCAGCGCCCGATGATCGAAACCCTCGTGCGTGTCCGGGATGGCGTAGGCCACGGCGCCGGACAGCCGGGCCAGGTGCTCGATCTCGACCCGGCGGTGCGCGGGCAGCACGAGCACCGGGATCGAGCCCAGCCGGAGCAGCGCGAACAGCAGCGTCACGAACTCGGCGCGGTTGGGCAACTGGACCAGGACGCGGTCGCCGGGGGCGAGGCCGAGCCGGGCGAGGCCGGCGGCCAGGTCATCGGCGGCCCGGTCGAGGTCGGCGTAGGAGAGCCGGACCGGCCGGGCCGGCGGACCGGCCACGACGGCGGTGGCCGAGCCAGACCGGCAGGCCCAGGCCCGGAGACGATCGCCGAGCGGGGCGCCCCGCCAGTAGCCCTCGTCCACGTAGCGGCGAGCGAACTCGTCCGGCCAGCGGACCCAGCCGTCCGCCGCTCCCGGCTCGACTGGCGGACCGGTGACCGGCGGGGCGCTCACCGTTCGGTCCCGGCGGCGGCGGTCGCGCCGGAGGGATCGGCCGGGCCGAGCAGCCGCTCCTCGATCTCGTCGTCGGAGAGGCCGGCGATCTCCCAGGCGATCGCCGCGACGCGGTCGAGCCGCCCGGGCGTGGGCTCGGCCGCGCGCAGGTCCCGCGCGAGCGCGGCGACCGTCGGCGCGCCGAACAGCATTCGGACCGACACGTCGCCGGTGTCGAGCTCGTCGCGCAGCCGGGCCACCACGGCGGTGGCGAGCACGGAGTCGCCACCGAGGGCGAAGAACTCCTCGGTGACCCCGAACTCGTCGAGGCCCAGCGCCTCCCGCCAGACCGAGAGGATTACCCGTTCCAGGTCGGATCCTGGCGGGGCCGCGGCCGGCCGCGTTCCGTCGAGATCGCGTTCGAGGATGGCGCCGACCGCCTTACGGTCGATCTTCCCGTTGGCGCTCAGCGGGAGTTCGGCCACCGCGACGACCCGGTCGGGCACCATGTGCGGCGGCAGGACGGCCCGCAGGCCGGCCCGGACCGCCGCCGGGTCAACCGGGTCGGCAGGGTCAACCGGGCCCTCCCCCGCATCCGGAACGACGACGGCCCCGAGCGCGCTCGGACGCCCGTCCGCGCCGCCGGTCAGCTCCGCGCCGCCGGTCAGCACGGCCACCCCGGCCCGGACGCCGGGCAGCGAGGCGAACGCCGCCTCGATCTCCCCCAGCTCCACCCGGAAGCCTCTGATCTTGATCTGGTGGTCGCGGCGGCCCAGGAACTCGACGGTGCCGTCCGGGAGGTAGCGGGCGAGGTCGCCGGTGCGGTACCAGCGCTCGCCGCCGTGGGTGACGAACCGGTCGGCCGTGCGCTCCGGGTCACCCCGGTAGCCGCGGGCGACGCCGGCCCCGCCGATCCACAGCTCGCCGGCGACGTGGTCGGGGCAGTCGCGGCCCAGGGCGTCGACCACGCGCAGCCGGACGTTGCGCAGCGGGGTGCCGTAGGGCACCGAGCGCCATTCGGGCGGCACCGGCCCACCCCCGACGACCTCGCACACGGTGGAGTGGATGGCGGTCTCGGTCGTGCCGCCGAGCCCGAGGAACCGGCAGCCGGGGACGGCCGCCTCGAGCCGGCCGGGCAGGTCGACGCCGACCCGGTCACCGCCCAGAAGCACCGCGCGCAGGCTGGCGCCCAGCGGCACCCCGGTGGCCAGGACCAGGTCCAGCACGGCCGGCACGCAGTTGAGGATCGTGACGCTGTGGGCCGCGATAAGCTCGGCCCAGCGGGCGGCCTCGCGGCGGGACTCCTCGTCCACGATCACCACCGCGCCGCCGGATGACAGCGGGGCGAAGATGTCGAAAACCGACAGGTCGAAGTCGAGGGCCGAGACGGCCAGCGTCCGGTCGCCCGGGCCGAGGCCGAGCCGGTCGACCAGGTCGTCGATGGTGTTCATCGCGGCCCGGTGGCCGACCTCGACTCCCTTCGGCTGACCGGTCGAGCCCGAGGTGAACAGAACGTAGGCCGGTTCGTCCAGGCGGGCGGGATCGTCGGCCGCGCTCAACGTGAGTGTGCCGGGCGGGGCGGACGGGCCGGCGGCGAGCGCGTCGTCGAGGGTGAGCGGGGACACCCCGGCTGGCCAGTCCGGCCCGGGAGGCGCTGCGGATGACGCCGCGGACGGCGTGGTGATGACCGTGCGGAAGCCGGCGGTGGCGACGATCCGCGCGACCCGGGCCGGCGGCTGGTCCATCCCGACCGGCACGTAGGCCGCCCCGGCCGCCAGCACGCCGAGGACGGCGATGACCTGGTCCGGTCCCTTCGGCAAGCTGACGCCGACCAGGTCCCCCGGCCGCACGCCCCGGGCGGCGAGGGCGCCGGCCACCGCCGTCGCCCGGGCGGCCAGCTCGCCGTAGGACAGCGACCGGCGCACCGGCGACTCGCCGCCGCCGGCCGCTGAGTCCCACAGCAGCGCGAGCGCGTCCGGACGCCGCGCCGCCGCCGCGAAGAACTCCTCGTGGAGCAGGCGGGTGGACGCCGGTCCCTCGACCGCATTGACCCGGCGTCGCACCGTCCGGGTGGACTCGCCGAGGAGGCCGTCGACGGGCTGGTCCCAGGCCGTGCCGTCCGTGGCTGGCGCCGGGCCGGGGCCGGCCGGGCTGGGGTCGGCCAGACCCCGCACGAGCCGTTCGAACGCGGTGAACATCGCGTCGACGACGCCGGGAGCGAACGTGTCCTCACGGACGTCCCAGTTGACCAGCAGGCCCCCGTCAAGCTCGGTGACCTGGGCGTCAAGCAGGACCTGCGGGCCCTGCGAAATGATCCACACCGGCTGGCCGAACTCCCGGCGCACCGAGGCATCGAACAGCTCGCCGAGGCCGAGCGCGCTGGTGAACACGACCGGCGCGAGCACCGGTTCGCCCCGGTGGCGGCCCAGGGCGCGGAGCACCTCGACGCCGGAGTAGTCGGCGTGGGCAGCGTCAGCGTGCAGCCGGGTCTGGATCCGGCGGGCCCGCTCGACGAACGGAATGCGGTCGGTCAGGTCGATCTCCAGCAGAACCGAGCTGGTGAAGTCGCCGACGATCCGGTTGACGTCGGGGTGGAGCTGCTCGCGGTCGAACAGCGGGACGTTGAGGAGGAAGCGCGACTGCGCGCTCCAGCCGCCGAGCACTTCGGCGAACGCGGTCGCGACGGCCATGGCCGGGGTGATGCCGTGCCGGTGGGCCGCCCGACCGAGGGCCTCGCGGGCGGGTGGCGGTAGCTGGAAGTGACGCCGGGAAACCCGGGGCGGTCCGCCAGGCTCGCCGGGGGCGCCGAGGCTCGGTACCAGCGGGAGCTGGGGCGCCCCGGGCACGCCGGACAGGCGGTCGAGCCAGGCGCGCCGGGCCCGCTCGGCCGCCGCGCGCGGGAGAGCGTCGCGTTCCGCCCGGTAGCGGCGGTAGCTGTAAGCCAGCGCGGGCGCGACCTCGTCCGGGCACCCGTACTCCTCGGCCAGGTCGGCCAGCAGCACGCGGTAGCTGACCGCGTCGGCGGCGACCATGTCGACGTCGAGGTGGAAGCGGGTCGTGCCGTCGGGCCGCAGGCTCAGCGCGGTCGAGAAGACCTCCCCCCGTTCGATGTCGAGCATCTGGTGGGATAACTGGTCGCGGACGGCGGCCAGCCGGGTGGCGGCGGCGTCCTCGTCCAGGTCGCGCAGGTCGTGGACGATCAGGCCGCGCCAGCCGGGCGCCGGTTCGACGACCTGGCCGCCGTTGTCGGTGATCCGGGTCCGCAGCGCCTCGTGCCGCTCGATGAGCCGCTCGATCGCGGCGGCCAGCCGGGCCGGATCGAGGGCGTTCCCATCGAACTCGGTGTAGAGGTGCGCGGCGACGCCGCCGTAGGGCTGCCCGTCGCCGCGCCCGATCCAGTAGGCGTGCTGCATGAGCGCCAACGGGAACTCGGCGCCGTCAGCCTCGGCCGGCGCGACGGCCACCGGTGCGGGCGGGGCCGGCTCGCTCGCGGGTTCCTCGCTCCCGGGCTGGAGCATGACGGCGGGTTGCCTTCCGGCCAGCAGCTTGAACCAGCCGTCCAGGGTCGGGGGCTCGGCCAGCTCCGCGAAGTTGACCTTGATGCCGGCCCGCCGCCAGCCCCCGATCGCCCGGATCAGCGCGATCGACTCGAGGCCCCGCTCGAAGAGGTTGTCGTCGTCCCCGAGCTCGGCCGGATCCTCCCCGAGCAGCTCGGCGACGGTGCGCCGGAGCCTTTCGAGATCGCCGAGCGCTTCCAGATCATCGACCGCCGCCGGGACCGGGCGGGCCGGCTGGGCCGGCACGGCCGGCACGAGGAAGCGGCTGACGCTGCGTAGCTTCTCGCGCGTCTCCTCCAGCTCCCGTTCCGGGCGCGACGTCCCGACGACGCCGGCCCCGGCCCGCAGCCAGGTCCGGCCGTCGTGCTGGAACGCCGTCCGCAGGACGAGGGCGGCGTCGAGGGCGCCGTCCGAGGTCGCGCTGATCACGGCGCCGCTATAGAGGCCGCGCGGCGACGGCTCGTAGCGCCGGATCGCCGCGCAGGCGGCGTCCTTCGGCGCGCCGGTCGCCGTGATGGACGGGAAGACGGCGGCCAGCGCGTCCCAACAGTCCCGGCCGGCGGCGAGTCGGCCGCTGACCCGCGAGGCCAGGTGCTGCACGCTGCCCCGCTCGAGGACGGTCATGAACTCGTCCACGACCAGCGTGCCCGGCGCGCACAGCGGCCGGAGCTCGTCCTGGGCCGCCTGGACGGACACGGCGTGCTCGTAGATCTCCTTCGGGTCGCGTAGCAGCGCCTCCCGCCGGGCCCGGTCTCCGTCCCCGCCGTCGAACGCGGCCGTGCCGGCCAGCGGTTGGGTGGAGACCCGGCCGTCGGCGTCGACCTCGACCACGGTCTCCGGGCTGAACCCGATCGCGCGCAGGCCGTCCAGATCGAGCAGGAAGGAACGGGCCGGCGTGTTGCCGCGCCGCCCCCGCTCGTAGGTCGCGACCAGGTCGATCTCGCCGTCGACGGGGACGACCCGAGAGAGGATCACCTTGCGCAGCCGGCCGGCCTGGATGTCCTCGACGGCCCGCGCGACCATCCGCCGGTAGTCGTCGGCGTCGTGGTCGAGATTGGCCAGCGGCCGGGGTTCGCCCGGCTCGTCGGCGGCCGCACCGCCGAGGGTCTCGGCGAGTGCGTCCAGATCAGCCTCCTCGGCCGCGCGCAGCAGCGCGCCGGTCGCCGACAGCCGCGCCTCGCGGGCCGGGATGACCAGGTGGATGAGCGGGTCGGGGATGACCGGCCCGGGCAGCCCGAGCGCCCGGGGACCGAGCTCGAAGCCGGCCCAGCCGCACGCCCGCCAGCCGGCGACCGGGAGCGCCGCCAGGACGCGGGCCAGGGTGCGCAGCGGAGCGCCGTCGACTAACTCGACCCGCCAGTCCCCGCCCGCGCGGTAGCGGATCTCGTCCCAGTACACGACGGCCTCGGCCAGAGCGCCCGAACCGCAGTGCCACTCGCCGTCCCGCTCGTAGACGGTGACCGGCGCCGCGGCATGGCGGGCGAACCGCGCCGCCGCCGCCAGCAGATCACCGGCGAGCGGCACCGTCCGTTCGCGGTAGACCACCGGCGCCGTCATCGGGACGCGCCGGCGCCGACGCCGTCGCCGCTGCCCTGCGTAGCCGGGGCATCCGTCTCCCGGCGGCCGGCGGGCGGGCGGTCGGCGCCCATCCGGGCAATCAGGCTGGCCGGGCGCAGATCCGTCCAGTTGGCCTCGACGTACTCCAGGCAGGACGACCTGCTCGCGGCTCCGTGCACCGTCGTCCACCCGGCCGGCACAGGCGCGAATGTCGGCCACAGCGAGTGCTGGCCCTCGACATTGACCAGGACATAGAAGCTGCCCTTTTCGTCATCGAACGGGTTGGTCGACATGAGGTGCCGTCTCCTTGGATCTCAGTCCGCGACTTAGGTGCTCTTTACTTTAAGTTAAGTTAACCTAAGATAGCCACGTTTGTCTACCCCCGTCAGCCGCCGAAATTCCCTCATTTTTCCGGCATCCGGCGGCAGGATCAGTTCAGGCGGCCGGCCTCGACGCGGACGATCCGCGGCAGGCGTTCGATGGTGGTCGGCCGGTGCGCGATAACGATCAATGTGCGACCCGCGCGGAGCCGCTCGCCGGCGGTCTCCAGGCGGCGCGCGACATCGGGGTCGAGGTCGGCGGTCGCCTCGTCGAGCAGCAGCACCGGTGGGTCGACCAGCGCGGCCCGCAGCAGCCCGACGATCTGTCGCTCGCCGGCGGACAGCCGTTCCCCCCGGGCGCCCAGCCCGGCGTCCAGCCCGCCCGGTCGCCGGTCGACCCACTCGGCCAAGCCGAGCAGGTCGACCGCCCGCTCCATCGCCGCCCGGTCCGGCGCGCCCGGCGTGAGCGCCAGGTTCTCGGCCAGGGTGCCGGTGATGATGTGCACCTGCTGCGGGATGAGGACTATGCGCGCCCGGACCTGCTCCGGCGGGGCGAACCGCAGGTCGACCCCGCCGTAGCGCACCGTCCCCGCGTCCGGTTCGTAGAGCCCGGTGAGCAGCTTGGCCAGCGTCGTCTTGCCGGACCCGGTGACGCCGACCATGCCGGCCCGGTCACCGGCCGGGAAAGTGACCGAGACGTCGCGCAGCACGTCCTTACCGTCGGCGTAGCCGAAGCGGAGGCCGTCTGCGACCAGGTCGCCCTGAACTGGCAGGTCGTACCGCGCCGGCGACGCGGCCCGCGCCGACGGGACGGCGAGGGCGGCCGGCTCGGCCGGCGGCAGCGCCTCGAGCAGGTCCGTCAGGCGGGCCAGGCCCACCCGGGCCAGCTGGGCCTGGCCGGCCAGCCCGGACAGGGTGAGCATGCTCTCGAACAGGTTGCGGGTCGCGATCACGAACACGACGACCGTGCCGACGCTCAGGTGCCCCGCCCGGACCAGCCAGACGCTCAGCAGCAGCAGCGCGGCTGTGGCCAGGCCCTCGATCATCCCGAACAGCTCCAGGCGGTTCTGGACGGCGATGGTCCGGTCGGCCCCGACCAGCAGCTCGTCGTTGTCCGCCCGGAAGCGCCGCACCCACTCCTCGGGCCGCCCAGGCGCGACCAGCGCCTCGTGCGCGTTGAGCGACTCGGCGAAAGTCGCGGTCATCGTGGCGTCCGCCGCGGCCTGCCGGCCGAACGTCTCGGGCGCGGCCCGGTTGAACCAGACCATCACGGCGACCGCCATCGGCACGAACAGCGCGACGAACAGCAGCGCGAGCAGCCATGAGTAGATCAGCAGCAACACCGTGGTCAGGGCAACGGTGAGGGCGACCCCGAGCAGGTTGGGCAGCTGGTCACGCAGGAACAGGGTCAGGTCGGCGATCTCGCCGGTCGACCGGCGCAGCAGGTCGCCGGT
Source organism: Frankia sp. CgKIO3 (assembly GCF_977946435.1). NCBI lineage: Bacteria > Bacillati > Actinomycetota > Actinomycetes > Frankiales > Frankiaceae > Frankia > Frankia sp. CgKIO3. Next base: position 37,088 of record NZ_CDWTMO010000010.1, read on the forward strand.
GCGGTGAGCCTCGATGAACCGCAAGGGCGCGCGGGCGAGGCGTTCAACGACGAGATCGCGCAGCCCGCGGATCGCCCGCTCCCCGGCCGACGAGAGCAGGATCTCCGACCAGCGCAGCAGGAGCATCCGGGCCAGGACGAGCCCGACCATCAGTGCCACCGCCCACCACAGGCGGCCCTGATCGCCGGCGGTCACCGCGTCGACCCCCCAGCCGATCGCCGGGGCGATGCCGACCACCGCCGCCGTGCTGGCCACGCTGGCCAGCAGCGCGACGGCCAGGATCGCCCGGTGCGGGCGCAGGTAGGGCCAGAAGCGCCGGAAGACGCCTGCGGTGGGCGCCTCCTCGGCCAGCACACGGACCTCAGCCATCCCCGCCTCCCACCCGGACGATCTCCTCGCCGCTCGCATCGCCGCTCGCATCGCCGCTCGCATCGCCGGCCGCATCGCCGGCCGGCGCGGTCTCGGCCGCCTGCCGCGCGCCCCCGATCGGCCCGGCGCCCGCCGCCGGCACGCCGTCCGGCCCGAGCCGGAGCACGCGGTCGGCGGCGGCCAGGACGGAGGGACGGTGGGAGATCACCACGAGGGCGGCCTGCGGCGACCACACGCGCAGCCCCCGCAGGATCGTCGCCTCGGTCACGGCGTCGACAGCCGCGGTCACGTCGTCGAGGATGAGCACGTCCGGCCGGCCGATCAGCCCGCGGGCCAGGGCCAGCCGCTGGGCCTGGCCGCCGGAGACGGTCGCCCCGCGTTCTCCGAGCTCGGTGTCGTAGCCGTCGGGCAGGCTCAGCACGAAGTCGTCGACGGCGGCGACCGCGCAGGCCGCCCGCAGCTCGTCCAGCTCGACCTCGCGGCCGACCCGGAGGTTGTCCGCCACCGTGCCGGCCAGGATCAGGGGCCGTTGGGGAACCAGGCCGATCCGGCGGGCCAGCTCGAGACGGGAGACCCGCCGCAGGTCGACGCCGCCCAGGCTGACCGAGCCGGTCGCCGGGTCCTCCAGTCGGCAGAGCAAGCGGGCGAGCGTGGTCTTGCCGCCGCCGGTCGGTCCGGTCACGGTGACGAACTCGCCCGGACCGACGCGCAGGTCGACCGGTCCGAGCACCCGCCGGCCGTCGCGCCGGGCGGTCAGCCCGGCGGCGAGCAGGGCCCCGCCTGGCGGCGGGGTCTCGGCGTCGGCCGGGTCGTCGTCAGTGACAGGGGTCTCGAGGATCTCGGCGATGCGCCCGGCCGCGACCCGGGCCTGGCCCCGGGCCGAGAGCAGGTCGACCGCGACCGTGACCGCCAGCGTCAGGGTGGTCATCCAGGAGGTGAAGGCGACCAGGCCGCCGACGGTGAGGCCGCCGCGCAGCGCCACCGTCCCCCCGATGGCCAGGCCGGCCGCGATCGCCAGCCGGGGGACGGCCGGCGGGACGGCGGTCCAGGACGCCGAGATGCGCGCGGCGGTCATGGTGTGGTCGGTGAGGACCGCGCTGCGGTCGTGGTGGCGACGGGCAAGAGCCGCCTCACCGCCGAGGCCGCGCACCGCGGCGCTGGCCGAGAGCAGGTCCTCCACCGCGTCGGCGCGGGCGGCGAACGCCTCGGAGAGCTTCTCGTTCGCCGCGTCGAAGCGGCCGGGGAAGTAGGCGTTGGCCAACACGGCCAGCGGGATCGTCACCACCCCGACGATCAGCAGTGGCCAGTCGAGCAAAGCGAAGGCGGGCAGGACCACCACGATGGTCACGACGATCCGGACCCAGATGGCGAGGCTCTGTACCCACAGCCGGATCAGGTCGACGTCGCGGGTGACCCGGGTGGCCAGGTCACCGTGCCCGTAGCGGGCCATGGCGGGGCGGTCGAAGGCGGCCACCCGTTCGACCAGCGCGGCCCGCAGCGCGTGCGCGACGCGGTTCGCGGCCCGGCCCGACCACCACAGGCCGCCAGCGCCGCCGAGCATGAACACCACGGCGACGACCGCCGTCGGGACGGCCCAGGTCAGCGTGCCGTGGACCGATCGCGGGGTGATGCCCTGGTCGAGCGCGCGCTGAATGCACCAGGGGAGAGCGAGCATCGCCGTCTGCTGGACCACCGTGGCCGCGCCGCCGAGGGCGAGTTGCCCCCGCCGCGCCGACAGCTGCGTCCTGAGCAGTCGCTTACCCGTCGCGCCGTCCAACCCAGCACCGTCCTGACCGGTTCGTGCCCGCGTCGTCCGACGACCGTCCGGCGCACCGGCGTCCGGCACCGGCGTCCGATGTCGGGCCGGCGGGATCGGGAGCCCGTGCCCGCCTGGTCGAAGACAGCGGGCAGCGGCTACCTGCCCGATAAAGTCAGGTATAGCTAACCTAAGTAACCCAGCCCCGTCAACCCATCTGGACGGACCGGCTCGGCTCCGTGAGCGGGTCGGCCGTTCCGCCGGACGTGGGCGCCGGGACGGCCACCGCCGGGCTCTGGGCCAGGCGCACCGCCGGGCCGGCGCCACGGCCGCAGCGGGATCACCAGCGGCGTCCCCGACTCCGGATCGGTGATAATCCGGCAGGCCAGGCCGAAGACGTCCGCGACGAGCGCGGCGGTGACGATCTCGGCCGGCGGCCCCTGGGCGACGATCCGCCCGTCCCGCATCGCCACCAGGTGGTCGGCGTACCGGCTGGCCTGGTTGAGGTCGTGCAGCACCGCCACTAGCGTGTGGTCGCCGCCGGCGAGCAGCTCGGCGCACAGGTCCAGCACTTCGACCTGATGGGCGATGTCGAGGAACGTCGTCGGCTCGTCCAACAGCAGGATCGGCGTCCGCTGGGCCAGGACCATCGCCAGCCACACCCGCTGGCGCTGGCCGCCGGACAGCTCGTCGACCAGGCGGTCGGCCAGGTCGGCGACGGCGGTCCGGGCCATCATCTCGGCCACGACCCGCTCGTCCTCCCGCGACCACTGGCGCAGCAGCCGCTGGTGCGGGTAGCGGCCGCGGGCGACCAGGTCGGCCACGGTGATGCCGGCCGGCGCGGTCGCGGACTGGGCCAGCAGGCCGAGCCGGCGCGCGACCTCCTTCGTCGAGTACGACGAGATCAGCGCGCCGTCGAGGTGCACCGCGCCCGCCTTCGGCCGCAGCAGGCGGACCAGCGCGCGCAGCAGCGTCGACTTGCCGCAGGCGTTCGGTCCGACGATGACGGTGAACGCCCCGTCCGGGATGTCGATCCCCAGCTCGCGGGCCACCACCCGCTGGTCGTAGGCCAAGGTGAGGCCGCGCGCGCTCAGCCGCGTCATGGGGCGTCCTCCGTCATCGGCTCGGTCCCGTCCGCCGGTGGGCGCCGCGCGCCCCGATGCGGCGTCACGCCCGCCGCCGTTGCCGGATCAGCAGGGCGGCAAGGTAGACCCCGCCGATGGCGCCGGTCGCCACCCCGACCGGGAGCTGGGTCGGGGCGAACAGGCGCTGGGCGGCCAGGTCACCGACCGTCACCAGTGCCGCCCCCGCCAGCGCGGTCGAGACCAGCGGCGGCGCGGAGGCCGCCGTGAGCCAGCGGGCCAGCGGCGGCGCGCTCAGCGCCACGAAGCCAACCGGCCCGGCGGCGGCCGTCGCGACCGCGGCCAACACCGCCGCGACCGCGATCAGCGTGAGGCGGCAGCGTTCGACGCCCACCCCGAGCGCCTTGGCGGTGTCCGTCCCCAGCTCCAGGTAGGTCAGCCGGCGGCCGTGGTAGAGGCCGATCGGCGTCAGGATGACCAGGGCCAGGGCCAGCGGCCGGACCTGGGCCCAGCCGCGGCTGTCCAGGCTGCCGATCAGCCAGATCTGCGCGGCGACCGCGTCGGCCAGCACCGCCCGGGTGATCAGATAGGAGTTGACCGCGTTGAGCAGCGCCGCGACCGCGATGCCGATCAGGACCAGTCGCGGCCCGGCCAGCCCGCGCCGGTAGGACAGCGTGTAGACCGCCGCGCCGGTCGCGGCCCCGCCGACCAACGCGCCCAGCGACGCCCCGGCGGCGTCCCCGCGCAGGACCAGCAGGACGATGATCGCCCCGGTGGCCGAGCCGGTGGTGAAGCCGAGGATGTCCGGGCTGCCCAGCACGTTGCCCGAGACGCTCTGGAAGATCGATCCGGACAGGGCCAGCGCGGCGCCGACCAGCAGCCCGGTCAGCAGGCGCGGTAGCCGCAGGGTGTTGACCACGAAGTCCGTGCCGCCGTCGCCGTGCCCGAGCAGGGCGCGGGCGACGTCACCCACCGGGATCGGGTAGTCCCCGGTGGTGAGCATGGCGACGCCGACAGCCACGATCACCAGGGTGAAGCCGGCGCTCACCGCGACGGCGCGGGGAAAGATCCGGACGGACACCGCGTCGGCGCCGAACCGGGCCACCCGGGGACGCCGAGGCGGCGGGAGGGCGCCGGCGGCGGGACGGTCGACCGGGCCGGCCGGCGCGATGCCGGTCACGCCCGGCCCAGCCGCGCGCGGCGGCACAACGCGATGAACACCGGAGCTCCGGCAAAGGCCGTGATGATCCCCACCTGCAGCTCACCTGGAGCGATGATCACCCGTCCGACCAGGTCCGATCCGACCAGCAGGATCGGGGCCAGCATGGCGGAGTAGGGCAGGACCCAGCGGTTGTCCGGTCCGGCGATCACGCGGGCGGCGTGCGGCACGGCCAGGCCGACGAAGCTGATCGGCCCGGCGGCGGCGGTCGCCCCGCCGCAGAGCAGGACGACCGCGAGCGCGCCCAGCATCCGGGCCCGGTGAAGGCGGACACCCAGGCCGCGGGCGGCCTCGTCACCCAGCGCGAGCGCGTTCAACGGGCGGGTAAGGGGGAGGGCGAGCAGGAGTCCCGCCGCCATGAACGGCGCCGTCGCCTGCAGCCCGGTCGATCCCAGCGCGGCCAGCGAGCCGACGTCCCAGTGCCGGAACTGGTCGAACGTCTTGGTGTCGATCAGCAG
>NZ_CDWTMO010000010.1:41996-48605 GCF_977946435.1 Frankia sp. CgKIO3
GGGGAGGGCGAGCAGGAGTCCCGCCGCCATGAACGGCGCCGTCGCCTGCAGCCCGGTCGATCCCAGCGCGGCCAGCGAGCCGACGTCCCAGTGCCGGAACTGGTCGAACGTCTTGGTGTCGATCAGCAGCACGGCGTTGACGAACGCGCCGAGGACGGCCGCGGCGGCCGCGCCCGCCACCACCAGGGTCGCCGGCGTCGTCGCTGCGCGGCCGGTCGCGCCGATCATGAACACGGCGACCGCGGTCAGGGCGGCGCCGGCGAGCGCGAACCACACGTAGCCGCTCGGGCTCGTGACGCCGAAGACCGAGATGCCGACGACGACGGCGGCCGACGCGCCGATGTTGACCCCGAGCATCCCCGGTTCGACCAGATCGTTGCGGGTCAACGCCTGGCTGAGGGCCCCGGCCACGCCGAGCGCGGCGCCGACCACCAGGCCGAGCAGCGTGCGCGGTATCCGCAGGTTGTGCACGACCAGCGCGGCGGACGAGCCGTCGTCGTGCCACAGGACCCGCCACACGACGGTGAACGGCAGGTGGTTGGCGCCGACCCAGACGCTGAGGACGCACATCCCGACCAGAGCGAGCGACGTCACTACCAGGCCGCAGACGCGCACTCTCCGTGATCCGAGTGCGCCCCCTTGCCGCCGTTGCCGCCGGCCGGGCGGGGCCGCTGCCGCCGGATCGGGCGGGCGCGGCACCGTCGCCTCAGCCTCCGCGACAGCTCGCACCGCCCGCCTCACAATCTGGCAAAATTTGTAAAGATAGGTTAACTTACCTATGGAGAGCCTAACCTGACTTCACGGTCACGTCCAGCGGCCGCCCGGCGCCGGTAGCGCCGGCCGGGGTCCAGCCAGCCGGGGTGGCCGGGATCCAGCCAGCCGGGGTCTAGTCAGGGGCGGCCGCGGGCCCGGCCGATGGCGCCGCCGGAGCGTGCTTGACACCCAGGGAGGTCACCTCAGAAGATAGGTAAGCCTTACTTTACCGGATTAGCGTACGCTTCTCGTTACCGACGGGAAAGGGCGGCGCGCCCAGGGACCGGAGGATCGGGTGTGGTGAGAGGTCCGGCGTCCACGGACATCGGCATTCGGGACATCGTCGGAATCGGTTTCGGCCCTTCGAACCTGGCGTTGGCGATCGCCGTGACGGAGCACAACGCGCGCGTTTCCCCGGCGGCGGCGCTGAGGGTGTCTTTCCTGGAGCGCCAGCCCCGATTCGGCTGGCACCGGGGAATGCTCCTCGACGGGGCCACGATGCAGGTATCTTACCTCAAGGACCTGGTAACCCTGCGGAATCCGGCCAGCGATTTCAGTTATCTGTCGTTCCTGCATGAGCGGGACCGCTTGGTTGACTTCATCAACTACAAGACCATGTTCCCGCTGCGCCAAGAGTTCCACGACTACCTGGAATGGGCCGCCCGCCGATTGGATGACCTGGTCGAGTACGACACGCGGATGGTCGACATCCGGCCGGTCACCGTCGACGGCGAGGTCCGGATGGTGGACGTCGTCGGGGTGCGGGGGACGACCGGGGAGACGGTCGTCCGCCGGGCTCGCGGCGTCGTCATCGCCGTCGGGCTCGAGCCGACGGCGCCAGCCGGCATCGAGCTGTCCGAACGGGTCTGGCACAACCACGACCTGCTCAGCCGGGTCGCGAACCTGCCATCGCCGGTGCGCGACCGGTTCGTCGTGGTCGGGGCCGGGCAGAGCGCGGCCGAGGTGACCGAATTCCTGCACACGAAGTATCCGCGGGCTGAAGTCGTGGCCGTCTTCTCGCGGTACGGTTACAGCCCGGCGGACAACAGCTCGTTCGCGAACCAGATTTTCGACCCGTCCGCCGTGGACGATTTCTACGCCGCGCCGCCGCCGGTGAAGGACATGCTCAATACCTATCATCGGAGCACGAACTACTCGGTGGTCGATATCGACCTCATCGACGAGCTCTACCGCCGTGTCTACCAGGAGAAGATGCAAGGCCGGGAACGGTTGCGCATCATGCGCGCGTCCCGCCTCGTCGAGCTGCGTCAGCTCACCGACGGCGTCGCCGCCGACGTCGAGTTCATGCCGACCGGCACGCGGGAAAAAATAGAGGCGGACGTCATTGTCTTCGCCACCGGGTACCGCTCGCGAGATCCACGCCAGCTCCTCGGCACGATGGCCCGGCACTGCCAGACCGACCCGGCCGGCCACGTGGCGCTCGACCGCGACTACCGGCTGGCGACGGCGCCCGGCGTCCACGTCGACCTGTACGTGCTCGGCGCGACCGAACACTCCCACGGCATCTCCTCGACCCTGCTCTCCAACGTCGCCGTGCGGGCCGGCGAGCTCGTGCGCTCGATGGCCGAGCGGCGCGGCCGCGCCGCAACCCCCGCGGGCGAGGGCGGCGGCACCCCGCTCGAGGCGGGCTACGTCACTCCCCGATCCGCCTGGGACAGCGGTCTCGGGGCGCTGTCGGTCCCCCGCCCGGCCGGGCGGTGATGGCGGCCGGCACCGCCGCGCTCGACTTGGCCGAGCTGCGGCGTCCCGTCCGAGGTCGGATCACGCTGGCGGCCGGGCTGCAAGCTCTGGCCACGGTGCTGGCGATCACCCCAGCGGTGGTGCTGGTGGAGATCGCGCGCCGGCTGCTGGGCGGAGCGGGGCAGCCGGTATGGCCGCTGGCGTGGCTCGCGGCCGGCCTGCTCGTGGCGCGCTTCGCGCTGTACGCCGCGGCGAGCCTGCTCAGCCACCTGGCCAACGCGGAACTCGCCTACCTGCTGCGCCGCCGCCTGACCGAGCAGGTGAGCGCGTTACCGCTGAGCTGGTTCGCCGGCGGGGTCTCGGCCCGGGTGCGCTCGACGGTGCAGGACGACGTGGCGACGCTGCACCACGCGGTCGCCCACGCCCGCGGGGACCTGGCTTCGGCCGTGGCCGGCCCGGCGGTGGTGGTCGGCTACCTGCTCTGGGTCGACTGGCCGTTGGCGCTCGTCACGGTGGCGCTCATCAGCGCGGCCCAGGCGATCCGCCTGCGGCTCGCGGTCCGCGCGACCGACCAGGTCAGCCGGATCGGTGCGGCCAACAACGAGCTGACCGCGGCCGTGCTCGAGACGGTTCGGGGCATCAGCGTCGTCAAGGCGTTCGCCGGCGGCCGGGGCGCTCCCCGGTTCGCCGCCGCCGCGGCCGAGTACGCCGACGCCGACGAGCAGGCCCAGCGCATCTTCCTCCGGCCCCGCGGGGTCGCCCGGGCGACGGTGGCCCCGGCGACCATCGTGTTCGCGGTCACCGCCGTCGGCACCGGACTGGTCGCGGCCGGGTGGAGTGACCCGGTGGACCTGGTGGCCTTCACGCTGCTCGGGGTCGGGCTGTTCGAGCAGATCACGCCGATCTACCTGGCCCAGGACCTGCGCGAGCGCTCCCGGGACGCGGCGGCCCGCATCGGCGGCCTGCTGCGCGAGCCCCGGCAGCCCGTCCTCGAGCCCGGCCGCGCCCGCCCGGTGGGCACCCCGCTGACGGTCGAGATCGACGACGTCCATTTCAGCTACCCGGACGGTCACGAAGTCCTGCGGGGGGTGAGCGCGACGCTACGGCCAGGCACGGTGACGGCGCTGGTCGGGCCGTCCGGAGCCGGGAAGTCGACGCTCGCGATGCTGCTGGCCCGCTTCGCCGACGTCACCGGGGGCGCCATCCGGCTAGGCGGAGCCGACCTGCGCGACATCGACCGGGACGACCTCTACCGCCACGTCGGATTCCTGCTGCAGGATGTCGTCCTGCTGCGTCGCTCGATCCGTGACAACATCGCCCTGGCCGTCCCGGATGCGTCCGAGGCGGCGGTGCGCGCCGCCGCCCGCGCGGCCGCCGTCGACGACCGCGTCCTCGCTCTGCCGCGCGGCTACGACTCGGTGGCCGGCGAGGACGCCCACCTCTCCAGCGGGGAGGCGCAGCGGGTCGCGATCGCCCGTACCCTGCTGGCCGGGACACCGATCGTGCTCCTCGACGAGGCCACCGCGTTCGCCGACCCCGACTCCGAGGCCGCGATCCAGGACGCACTGGCCGAGCTGGCCGCCAGCCGGACCCTGCTCGTGATCGCGCACCGCCTGTACACGATCACCGAGGCCGACCAGATCCTGGTCCTCGACGACGGGCGCCTGATCGAGCACGGCCGGCACGACGAGCTACTCGCCGCCGACGGGCGCTACGCCCAGCTCTGGCGGGCCCAGCAGGGCGGCCGAGCATGACCGGCCACCTGCGCGGCCTCGTCCCGGCCAGCCAGCACCGGCCGCTGGCGCGGTACCTGGTGGCGGTGGCCGGCTACGCCGTCAGCGAGGGCGTCGCCTTCGGAGTACTCGTCCCGCTGCTGACCGCCCTGATCGACGGCCGTACGGCCACCGCGGCGTGGTGGCTGATCCCGCTCACGGCCGCGGCGGCGACCGGCTGGTTCGCCCACTACTACCTCGGGTCGCGGGCGTTGCAACTGTCCTCGGCCTGGCGGCGCGCCCTGTACGCGCGCATCGGCGACAAGCTTCTGGCGTTGCCGTTGGGCTGGTTCGACGGGCCGGCGGCCGGGCAGATCCCACAACTAATCATCGGCGACGTCTCGCGGGTGGCCACCACCATCTTCCTGGCCGAGGCCCTGATCGGCGCGGTCCTGACCCCGCTCACGATCGGGGCGTTCCTGCTCAGCTTCGACTGGCGGATCGGGCTCGCCGCGCTGCTGGCCGTCCCGGTCGTGCTCGCCGCGCTCTCGGTCGGTCGCCGCCTCACCGAACGCACCGAGGCGGCCAACCACGCCGCCACGGCCGAGGCCGGCAGCCGGCTGGTCGAGTTCGCCGGCGCCCAGCCGACGCTGCGGGCCACCGGTCACACCGCCGCTGGCCGGGCCGCGTTGGACGAGGCGCTGGCCGCCCAGCACCGCGCGGCGCGGCGCGAGATCGTCGGCTCCCTGCCGGGCGAATACCTCGGCGAGCTCGGTATCCAGCTGGCCTTCACGGCCCTGTTCCTCGCCGGCCTCGCGCTGACCACCCATCACGGCCTCAGCCCGACCCGGATGACCGTCCTCGTCGTCCTGGGCATCAGCCTGCTCCGCCCGCTCGACGCGCTGGTCGGGCTCAGCGCCGCGTTGCGCTCCGCCCAGGCCTCGGCCCAGCGGGTCGACGAGCTCCTGGCGGTCGAGCCGCTCCCGGAACCCACGACCGGCCGCCGGATCGGCCAGGCCGGGATCGAACTCACCGATGTCCGCTTCGCCTACCCCGCCGGTCCCGAGACGCAGGGCCCCGAGACGCAGGGTTCCGAAGTGCTGAGCGGGCTGACGCTGACGATCCCGGCCGGGCGAACCACCGCACTCGTCGGACCCTCCGGCGGGGGGAAAACCACCGTCACCAAGCTGATCGCCCGCTTCTACGACGTCGGCTCCGGTTCGGTGCGCGTCGGCGGCGTCGACGTCCGCGACCTCACCAGCGCCGAGCTGCTCAACCACATCGCGTTCGTGTTCCAGGACGTCTACCTGCTCGACGGCACCGTCGAGGACAACATCCGCTTCGGTAACCCGGACGCGACCCCGGAGCAGGTCCGCGACGCCGCCTACCGCGCCCGGGTGGACTCCATCGTCGCCCGGCTCCCGGACGGCTGGGCCAGTCGCGTCGGCGAGGGCGGACAGCTGCTGTCCGGCGGCGAACGCCAACGCGTCGCCATCGCCCGCGCGCTGTGTAAGGACGCGCCGATCGTGCTCCTCGACGAAGCCACGGCCTCCCTCGACACCGAGAACGAGACCGCCGTGCACGCCGCCCTGGCCGAGCTCGCCGCCGACCGCACCGTCCTGATCATCGCCCACCGGCTGGACACGATCGTCCGCGCCGACCAGATCGCCGTCCTCGACGGCGGCCGGGTCGTCGAGTGCGGTCGGCACGATGAGCTCCTGGCCCGAGACCGGCGGTACGCCGCATTCTGGCGCGAGCGCGAACGGGGCCGCGGCTGGCGGCTGCGGCGCGACGATCACGAACCCGCCGAGTAGCTGAGCCCGTGAGACGCGCTCGTGTCAGGCTCAGGGCGCAGGCTCAGTGCTCGTGGGAGACCACCTCGACGCGAGGCACGGCCTGCCCGCACGCAGCCGTCGCCGGTTGTGGCCGACGCACAATCCGCTTCCGTGGACAGCGAACTTGAGGTTCCCTGTCCATAGGGAAGGATTGTCATGGGCCGCTGGATTCACCGGTAGCTGGATCCACCGGTAGACAGTGACGTGATCAACGTCGATACCACGCCCGGTGAGCAGTTCCTCGATATCCCGAGAGGACAGGGCCAATCGCAAGTACCGCCGGAATCCTGTGAACTCTGGCACCGACGGCGTGACGGCGTGACGGCATACCGGTCGATCATTCTGGCCGCTTCCACCGGCCCCTGCCGCAACAGACCCGGCTCGGCCAACAGGGGGACGGAGCGGCGCTTCGCGTCGAGCCGTATCGCGGGCTCCAGATCCTTATGGTAACCATACCCTTACGTTAATGATTAATATGGACTTGGTGGTCGGTCGCAAAGCCGTTCGTGTTAGATATGAACGGATCTGAACGGACCGGAGCGCGGTCACGGCTCCAATACCAGTGCCCGCCCGGGAGGCGCCATGACAACACCGCCCGTCCCTAAGGA